>DATEXA010000266.1:0-21089 GCA_035257465.1 Pyrinomonadaceae bacterium
GGGCGGAGACCGTCGACAAATGTGCCTTGCTTATCAAAAACAGCAACCGACGTTTGGACGAGTGACGTGTCCACGCGTATCACGTCGTCGCGCTGTTCAGGGGCCGGCTTTGATTGTTGTTGTGGGAAGGCCGAGTAAAACAGCGACAGCGAAAGACAGAGGGTAACGAGTAGTTTCTTCATGAAGGTGATCCCGGGGTAGCTTTCTAATTCCAGTTTGCAGAATTCTAGCACGAGGTTACTCAACCGATCTGCACGGCAACAAAGACCAAAAAACCAAAGTCCAAAGGCCATTCAAATCTACAACTTCGGTGCTGCCGGCTTCACTGGTTTGTCCCAGCCTTGTGCTCCCCTTACTTTGAGTTTTCGGCGGTAAACGCGATCGCCGCACGTAGCATAGATCGTATCGAAGTGTTCGCCGCCGAACGTGAGATTTGAAAGACGTCGATTTGGTGTCGGGATGATGCACTGCACTCGACCCGCTTGATCGCAAACCTGGATACCCATCGCGGTCGCGACGTAGACCCTTCCGTCTGTATCGACGCGAAGTCCATCGGCGTTACTTTGGTCAGACGTGTCGGGCACTTGCAACCAAAAGAATTTCTGCTTTGACTGGAGCAAACCATCTGGCCGGATCTCGTAGCTGTAGATCCAATGTGAGCGGTAGTCAGCAACGTAGAGCAATGTCTGATCCGGGCTCAGCGTTACGCCATTTGAATACTTGAGTCCAGTGTCAACTATGCTCTTCTGGCCGTTTGGTTTAATTAACCAGATCTTACTGGGTGCATTTTCATTGTCAGCCGGAGGATTAGTCACATAGATATTTCCGTTGTTCGCCACGACGATATCGTTGCCAACAAATCCCTCGGCAATGGTGCTGGGTTTTCCGTCCCGGTCGTAGGCAACGACTTTCTGATCGCCGCTCTCTACGACGTAGAGCCGGCCATCCGGACCAAAGGCCTGGCCGTTACCACGCTTGGAGTCGCTCGCAAATAAGCTCGTTTTGTTATCGAGTCCGATCTTATGAATTTGGTTTGCTGTTACGTCGGTAAAGAAGACCTCACCGCGTGAATTGACGGCTGGTCCTTCAGTGAACTTGTAACCCTCTGACACTAACTGCCAGCCTTCGTTTGGTATCAGAATGTCATTCAACGACTGGTTCTTGGTCTGTCCAGCGTGAACGGGTGTTGGCCAGTCTTTCCAAAGCCATCGAAGTGCATCAGGAAAGATCGCAGTTGCATGTTTTCCGTCGTGACCTCCATCGCCCCATGCGTGTTCGACTTCGTAACCAGCAAAATTTAGCGCGCGCTCCAGAGTTTGATTCGCCATCCACCAGTCACCGCCATAAATGTTAAGGTCGGCCGAACCGTCCTGTAGAAAGATGCGAATGGGTTTTGGCTCGTACTTGCGTATCAAACTCGGATAACGCATGCCGCCTCGAAGATCGACGAACGTTCCGATTGAGCTGAACACGCGCGAGAACGCGTCGGGTTTTTCCCAGGCAGCGGTAAACGCTGCAATCGCTCCACTGGAGGCGCCGGCAATCAATCGATCATTACCATCATGCGAGAGACGGATTGCGCGGCCGTCGGCCGTCTTCTTAGTCTCCACTTCAGGTAACAATTCTTCGAGTAGGAAACGAGCGTAGTTGTCACCAAGGCCGTCGTATTCGAAGCTTCGGTTGAACCGATCGAGCGCGACATTCCCGTCAGCAGCTTTAACCACGCCCGGACTTATAAAGACTCCAATTGTGATCGGGACCTCTTTCTTATTAATTAGATTGTCGAAGACAGTCGGCGTCTCCCAACGAATGCCATCCTGCATTACGAAAACACACGCGGGCTTGTCTGGCTTGTACTGTGCGGGCACATAAATCCAGTAGTCTCGAATCGTGTCGGGAAAGATCTTGGATTTATCAAAACTGAGTTTAATCACTTCGCCTTTCGGAATGCCTGGCTGCGGTTTGGAATCCGGACCCGGTTGGTAGTTATTAGCGGTCTGAGCTGAAACACCCAACACAAGAAACAGCAGAACGGAAACACACGAGCTTATCCATTTGAGTTGACGGGCCATATGCGGACTCCTTATTGGATTGACTGGTGGAAAACCTACTAGCTCTTCTTTTTTGCTTTGCTTTCAAGCACACCCATGCGTATTCGTTTGGAGGACGACTCAATCAACTGCTGCAATCTGCGAATACGCGTCTCTTCCTTCTTCGCACTCATGACCCAGAAGGCACATGTGCGTGTGACGTACGGTGGTTGAGCTTGAAAGAACTCCCACGCTTCTTTGTTTGCGCGAAAGACCTTCTGAAATTCACTCACCAACTCACGCGGCTTGTTTTCGAAAGAGTAAACACCGGTCCGTTTTGCTTCGCGCAGCTCAAATGCAGCGAGACCGGCTGGTTGCATTCTGCCTTGTTGTTTCAAGCGTTCAACATGCCTGACGTTGACTAAGCTCCAAATACTTTTTGGTCTTCGTGGAGTGAAGCGAATTGTGTAGCTGGTCTCGTCGAGACTATTGCGTACTCCGTCGATCCAACCAAAGCAGAGCGCTTCATCGAGAGCTTCGGGGTACGTGATGCTTTTCTTGCCTGAAGCTTTTTTGTGAAAGCCCACCAGGAGCTCATTGCTCGTAGCGTGGTTCTTTGCGAGCCAGCGATGGAATTGAACAGGTGCGCTAAAGAACGTTGGCTTCATCCGCGTGTTGGTGCTTGTCCGGGTAACCATGCCGGCTTGAATGGAGAATTTGCCAGCCAGCGAATTGGCTTAAGCAATGAGTTGATCGAAAGAGTAATAAATGGAAAGTCAATTTTAGAGATCTCATCACTGGGACGATGATAGTCAGCGTGCAAGCCAAAACTCGAGACCGTGTGTGCGACTACGCCGCGAAGTGCGAGAGTGTAGTTGTCCGACCGTTGAAAGAACTGCTGCTCCGGATGTGGATCGGCAACCAGTAGAGCGCCGTGCTTCGCCAACGCCGGACCCAATGTCGAGCGCTCATATCCTGTTAACCAGAGTGTATTGGGTGGCACTTTACTATCAGGCCTTCCGAGCATTTCGAAGGTAACATCAGCGACGATGTCGGAAAGAGGTACTGGAGAGTGTGCGACAAAGTATTGAGCACCGTACCCGCCGAGTTCCTCGCTGCCGAAGCAGATGAAATAAATTGTGCGCTTAGGTCGTTTTCCGGAGGCGAGAACTCGTGCCAACTCGAGAACCGCGACGCAACCTGAGGCATCATCGTCTGCGCCGTTGAAGATTGCGTCGCCACCGACGGGAGTATTTTCACTGAGACCGAGGTGATCCAGATGCGCGCTCAACATAATGACTTTCTTTGCGGCCTTTGGATCGGAACCACGCAGAACACCCACCGCATTCCAGGTACTCGACTCGGCTGTGTTCTGTGTAGGTCCCCCAAACTCAACACTTGAACTCGGTGGCATGGACGCAACCACATCAAACGCAACGGTCACAGAAAGGGTGGATGCTTTTGTGAATCTTGCTGACGAAAGGGAAACGTGTTGCACAAATCCTTTCCGACCGGTGCTGTCAGTATCACCGGCGGGTTCGAGACCAAACTGATGAAACTGTGAGCCAATGTATTCGGCAGCAATGCGCTCAAAGGTAGTGCCGCTTCCGCGTCCCTGCATCGCATCGCTGGCGAGGAATCCGAGTTCTGCGCGGATGTTCCGTTCGCTGATAGCGTGGTTGGTCGCGCGCTTCTTGCTCGCTCGCTTGGCTTGTCCTAACGACGGGATGCCCGTCAGGAACAAGGAAAGAAACACGGCAATGAGTGTTCTAAACGTCATCAAGGTGTTCGATAAACTTTAGAGCCTCTTGCAAAATTCAACTTCTCATTCTCCCCCAGCTTCAGCTTGGGGTTAGGGGCGACTCGGACAGCAGTTAACCGTTTCAACGGTTTATATAGAACCACTGGAATCTTTTGGAAACCGTTAAACGGTTCCAAGATTTCAGGCGAGCTCTGATCCCCAGGCTAAAGCCAGTGGAGAATGAGAAGTTGAATTTTGCAAGAGCTCTTCAGTTTGTCGATGAACCCTCATTGATCTTGCAGAAAACCGACTTCCAAAATTCATCAGACCTTCACGCTTTCACTTTAACCGTCTTCCCGGTTCGTGCCGCTTCATAGACCGCGCTGATGATGGCCATGTGTGTGCGACCCATCTCGCCGGGTACGGGTGTTTTGCGGCCAGTGAGAACGCAATCCGCGAAATCATCCATCTGGGCCGCCTGTTGATTTATCCACTCGAACTTGAGCGGTCCACTACTAGTCTGGCCCACGCCGCCGTTGTAGCTGAAGGCGCCTTTAGTCATTTCAAACCAGCCCTTACTGCCTTCAGCTTTAAAGTAATTGCCGTTGCCGTTGAAACTCGTAGTGCCATCGAGTGTGGCGCCGTTTGGAAAGTTTAAGGTGAACTTGATTGTTTCCTCGGTCTCGTTGAAGAAATCCGGTCGTTGTTTCGGCTCCTCGTGAGCAGTGACTGAAACGGGCGTGGCATTGGTTGCCTGCATCGCGGCCTGCACGATGTAAATGCCAAGGTCCATCATTGCTCCGCCACCGGCGAGCTTCTTTTCAATTCGCCATTGATGCTCACCCATTATAAAACTGAAGGTGCTGCTCATCTTCATGAACGGACCAAACTCCTGTGCGGCCACGATGCGCATTAACTCCTTACGGAATAGATCGTAGTGCATTCGATAACCGATACCGAGTTGCACCTTAGCTTTCTTACAGCCCTCAATCATTCGCTCGCAGTCAGTGACTGAGGTGGCCATCGGTTTTTCGGAGATCACATGCTTGCCGGCTTTTGCGGCCCTGAGTGTGAACTCCGGATGTAGCGCGGGCGGAGTCACAACATAGACGATGTCGACATCTTTGTTATCGGCGATTCGATCAAACGTCTCGTAACTGTAAATGTTTTCCTTTTTCAGTCTGTAATTCTTTGCCCAGGTCTCACCTTTCTCCGGGTGGCCCGTAACGACGGCTGTAAGTTTGCAGAGTTTCGTTTCAAGCAAAGCCGGCGCGAGCTGGTTGGCGGCGTAGCCACCGAGGCCCAGCATGGCAATGCCGAGTTTGCGTCCGTTGTTCTGGGCCAAGAGCTCGGCGATCTTTCTGGGTCCGAGGGCGAATCCAGCCGCAGTCAGGGAAAGGCCATGAAGAAAGTCGCGTCGCGAAAGGGGAGTACTGGGTTTTTTCATGATTTCTCCAAACTGTCAGAGTATGTCGACGGGTTGCCTTCGACGCGCAGATTCGTAGATTGCTTCAACAAGGGTAACGCTGCGCTTGCCTTCAATTCCATCACACCGTGGCGTGCCATTCGTTGTAATCGCACCGATAAAGTCTTCAACTATTCTCTTGTGCCCCGACACATCTGAGACTATCGGTGAACTTGAACTTCGATTCTGATCCTGCGCTTCAGTTTGAACGCCACCCGGTAGTGCTGTCTTTAAATCGGCGGCAATGATCCGATCGTGTTCGAAGATGATCGTACCCTGGGAACCGGTGATTTCAATTCTACGATCGTAGCCAGGATAGACGGACGTAGCTGCTTCCAGGGTACCAACGGCTCCGTTGGCAAACTCAAGAGTTGCGACAAGCGTGTCTTCTGATTCGATATCGTGAAGAGCTGTCAGCGACTTTGCATAGACTCGGTTGACGTCACCAAGCAGCCACAACAAGAGATCGACTGTATGAATCCCTTGATTCATCAGAGCGCCGCCGCCATCGAGAGCGAGTTTGCCGCGCCATCTTGAGTTGCTGTAATACTCAGGCGGCCGGTACCACTTCACGCGCGCAGACGCCATGATGAGCTTTCCCATACCGCCGCCGGAAATAAATTTTTTCAAGCGAAGGCTGTCGGTGGCAAATCGATCCTGATAACAGACACCAAGTTTCACATTCATTCGTTCACATGCACTAATGAACGCGTCAGCTTTACTGGTTGTGACGTCGATCGGCTTCTCTACGAGGACGTGCAGTCCGTGTTCGGCGCAAGCGATTCCTTCTTCAGCGTGAAGACCGGAAGGACTGCCGATGATTACGGCGTCCATGGGTTTGTGATTAAGAAACTCGTCGAAGGAACGATAGCAGTCGCCGCCATAGCGCGAACTTAGCTGAGCGACCTTGTCGGCGTTAGCACCGTAAAAAGCGATAACTTGAGCGTTCTCAACTTCACTTACTGCGCGAGCGTGTGTGTCGCTTATTCCGCCGCCGCCGATGATGCCGAATTGAATCATGTTATCAAGCGATTGAGTCCGTGCGAATAGACTCCGTCTCGGCTGGTTTCAGCAAACAAACGAGCGCAAATTGCAGCTCGTTCATTTGCTAAACCAACCTTAGTCAGAATAGTGCGTAATGTTTCGGAAATGACCTCGATAGAAAGTCTGATCACGAGATACACGGATGAAGGGTGAAGGATAAGTCTTTGGTTTTCGGCCTTTGGCCTTTGGATTTTGGCGCTCCAGTTTTGATAAAAAAAAACAAGGCCAAAGACCCAGAGCCAAAGACCCTTCAACCCCTTTACTTGGCTGTCGCTGTACTAGCCGGGCCGACTGCCTTCTTCACATATTTCTCGTACCACGCCAGATATCGCTCCATGCGATCGCGTTGGTAACTCGGACGCTGAATCCCGTGAAACTCGTTGGGATAGATAATCAACTGCGTGTCGATTCCAAGACTTCGCAGCGCTTGATACATTTGTTGACTACCCTGAACAGGCACGTTGAAGTCTCGTTCACCGCCCAGGAATAACGTGGGGGTTTGAATCCGATCGGCGTGCAGGAAGGGATAGGAAAGTTTGACGTAAGTTTCCCACGACTTTGGATTCCATGGTGGTCCGATTTCGTAGTCGTACTGAATGATGTACTGGTCGGTACCATAGAACGCGACTGTAAACGCTGTGCCGGCGCCGCTGGTCGCGCCTTTGAAACGAGTGTCACTCGCGATCATGTAATCTGTAAGAATCCCCCCGTAACTCCAACCGCCTATACCAAGCCGATCCGGATCAGCCACTCCCATTTTGATTACATGGTCGACACCAGCTTGCAGATCCTGAACTTCATAATTGCCCCAATCAGCCCAGATCGCCCGCGAAAACTTTTGGCCGCGACCGGAACTACCGCGGTAATTCACGGCCAAAACTGCATAGCCGTTAGCAGCAAAGTATTGTCGTTCAAGACTCAACGTATGCTGGTCCTGACCGTTGGGACCGCCGTGAATCCGAAGAAGCAGTGGTACCTTTGAGCCTTTGACGTAGCCAACTGGATAAGTCAGTAAGCCATGAACCTCGGTTCCGTCCTTACTCTTAAAATCGACATCTTCTGTAGCACCAAGATCCAGTTCAGCGATCAGGGCGTCGTTTTGATGAGTGATCTGTCGCAAAGCATTACCTTCGAATGCGTAGATCTCTGTTGGTTTTGTGTCGCCACCTGACAACACGACGGTGCGCCCACCGCCTGAGTTCCATGAGTTGATCACTGTCGGTGGCTTCATTAGTTTCTCAACAGCGCCCCCCGAGACACTGGCACGTGCCGGGTAAACTGAACGATCGTCGGTAACGAGAAAACTGATTGAGCGTCCGTCCGCGCTGAACTTTGCGTTGGAGACTCCACGATCCAGATCTTCGGTAGCTTTGAAGCCGGTCGGTGCGCCACTTCCGTCAGTAACCACGAGAATCAAGTGATCCATGCTGTAGGCGCCAAACTTCTTTTCATCACCTTCGAAGATAGCGATCCATTTTCCGTCAGGGCTCCATTCAGGCCGCGATCGCCCTGCGCGAACCGTCGCAGTGGTTAAGGCTTTTTCAGCAGAGCCGGGTTTCGCGTCAACGACGAAAAGTTGTGCAGATGGTTCACGATCAGGATCATCGCCATGGTTACTCATGAACGCGATTCGATTGCCGTCAGGGGACCAGGCCATTGGACCTTCATCCCACTTACTGGTTGTCAGACGATCGAGTTTCTTCGTGGCGATATCGAACAGATAGAGATAAGTATGCCGTCCGGAGAGCAGATAACCCTGGACATCCTGTTTGTAGCGATAACGATCGATGACTATTGGCTTAGGGACTCTAGGCGTAACAGTAGCACCAGGTTGCGGCGAGGGAGCAGGCTCCGACTCCGGATCTGGATCCGCCATAGTGAGAGCCAGACGCTTTGAGTCAGGTGACCATTCATAACCTTGTATACGGCCTTTGACGTCTGTTAACTGCTGTGCCTCGCCTCCGCTTCGATCCATAAGCCAAACCTGACTGCCTCGGGCTTTGCCTGGCCGGGATGAAGTGAACGAAATGTATTTACCGTCAGGACTGAAACGCGGCGAGCTTTCACTCTCTTGCCCAAAAGTGATTTGCCGATCGTTAGTGCCGTCGAAGTTAGTCAACCAAATATGCGAGCTGCCTTTGTCTTCCTTAGCGTCGGTTGTGCCGACGACATACGCGACCCACTGACCGTCGGGTGAGAGTTGCGGATCACGAACCTCGCGAAAACGCGGGATGTCATCGAGCTTTAATGGGTGACGCGTTGTCTGTGCAACGAGTGCGGCTGAAGAAATAAGGAGTACAAGCAGAATCCAAACGTGGGCTTTGCGGAACATGGGTCGATCCTCCTGAAATGTACCTGAGTGTGCAGCTGACAGAGTTACTAAAAAGACGGTAAAGGAAGAAGCGTTATTTTACACAGAGATGGTTGGAAGTCACGTGGTTTTACTCGAGCCCTTTGAGTGCGGTGCCCCGGCACCGCTTTCGTAAAGCTGCTTGGTACTGGGGGAAGCAAAGTGTTGCCGTACCAAAGCGGTGCCGGGGCACCGCACTCCAAAGTAGAAGCACTATTCCGCGGGAGGAATCACCAACTTCTGGCCGACTTGAAGCTTGTCGGGGTCGACCAATGTGCCACGGTTTGCATAGAAGATCCTCATGTACTCATTCGGATCTCCATAAAACTGCTTGCTGATCTTCGAGAGGTTATCGCCGCCCTTCACTTCATATGTTTCCCCTCCGCCCTGACCGCCACCTGCCGCTGCCCCAACTGCTCGACTCGAGTCGACGCTGATGTCAGCGGTAATGTCGTCAGCATTCGGATTGACCTGTTTGATCTGGTCCCAGAACTTGTTCTTTGCATCGTCCGACGGCGAGATTCCTCGGATAAAGAGTTTGTTGTCTTGAACGTGCAGATTTAGAAATTGGATGTGCTCGTTATCAGCAGTGGTGAGCACCGTCTGATACTTTTGCTTAAGTTCGTTGAAGCGTTGTTGAGCGCCTTGCTGTTGTTCAGCTTCCGATGCACCCCTTCCAAACATTTTGTCAAAGAGTCCCATGATTAATTTCCTTTCCCTGTTCGGCAATCAAGCGTTTTGTAGAGATCTATGGATTGAGTTTTCCGCGGTCTCTAGTTTTGAGGTGGGGGAAGTAAGTCAGAGATACCTTGGGGGTTTGATCAATGCGAATTATCGGTGAATGGACGGATGATACTCCAATCCACCAGTAAGCAAAACATCAGAATGGCTTTCTCCGCGGCCCTCTGCGTCCTCTGCGTCTTGCGGTGAATGCGGGCGAAACTCTTCTACCGAGATCCATAGGACGCAAAGGAGACGCGGAGAAGATCTATGACTCAAGAGTTGTCACAATTAACTCAATCAACTCTGACTCGACTTCAGCGGGCAAATAGTCGTGAGTGAGACATTCAACAAGCGCGGTGAGATCGATAACGCGAACAATTTCTCGCCAACCCTCCGGAAGGTATCCGCCGTGTTCGACGAAGGCTTTTGAAAAATGTGGTTCTCGAAGAGGACGATCATCCGTCTCGTAACGCAGGAAATGGCCAACATCCAACAGAGGTGAGCCGGACAGGGCAAATTCCCAATCAAGTACTGCGGCAACTATCCACTTACCATTCTCCTCGCGCACAAGAATATTTCTATTACCAAAGTCACAATGAACCAGACTTGGTGGTGCGTCGAGGTTAGGGATCTGATCAGCCCACGTCCACGTAAAATTGTGTATTCGCTCCACCAGATTCGCACCTGCGCGGTTCTGGCAGTCCTGCGATTCCAGAAATGTGTCGAGTAGTCGAGGAATCGGATCAGGTCCTTCTATGAAAGACGCGCCAACACTCAATTGTTCAGAAGCCCCTTCCACTACGAGCCGTCCGGATTTCGGAAAACGAAAGCGGCCAATTGCGGCGAGTGTTTCACCAACGGAACGCGATGCTTGTCTTATGGCTTCAACGTCACTAGTTCGCTTCAGTTGTTGGAATGTAAGACCATCAATGAACTCGAGAATGGCGAATGAAGGAATGTCATCTACAGGGTTAGGTTCCGCGTAAAGAATTTTGGGAACAGGTACTTCCGACTGAATAAGATTGTCGACGGCGATCTCCTTGCGGCAAACGTCTGCACCATCCCGATACAAGCGCAGCACAACCGGATCGTAGTTGGATTGGAAGTCTATCCTCAGATTCGTATTAATGAGGCCGCCTGGAAGGGGTTCGACCGCCGCGATTTGTCGTTGAGGAAATACTTTTGCAAGCAGGTGTCTTAACGTCTGATTCGTTATCACGATAGTCAGGTTGAACATTAACGAGGTGCTTTTTCTTATTTACCTGGGCCGGGTATTGAGTATCCAGCGGCGAGGTCTTCAAGCACCAGTACCCAATCATTTCCTCGACCATTGGTTGGCGGCGTGAACGTTTGTATCCCGGCACTATCTTGCTCCTTAAATACATACGAGACGCCATAACGCGGGTCGTACCAGAATTCGCGTTGACGATTGCCTTTGACCACACTCTTGTCCAACGTAAAGGGTTCTCCACGCGGACTGTAGACGATGACAAACGATCCATCGCTTGAACGAGCAGCGCGGATCTTCGCGAGGCCTGATGTCGCGCTGTTTAAGATCAGATGAGTGTCAGGAATGACCTTCGTGATCGGAATCGTTTCCATTAGTCGTCGTAAGAAACCCATTTGGAACGCGCCCGGGTGATCCAGCGCCTCGCGCCATGGGATGTTCGCGCCAATCAGACCTCCTGGTTCTCCGTACAAAGCACCATCAGGTCTAACAACTCCGTCACCAGCATGCGTGTCTCTCTTTGCGCCGGGACTGAAGAACTGCCAGACGTTATTGTTTCCATAAGTGTGACCACACGCTCCGGCTAACACAGACCAGTAAGCCGCCTGACGTACATCGTAATCATCAAACCGATCTATTCCCGCAGTTCCTTTGAAATAGAAGCCAACGGGCATTCCTTCATAACGCGGCTCACCATCCATGGTTGGCTTTGGTGGATCAAGAGCGTAGTCGTGTTCTACAAACAATCCGTTGTCGTGATCGTGTGCTCCATGTGATGACTGGAACATATTGAAGTCAAGCCAGTCAGCGGTGTTGAGCTTGATTGAAGAGAAGCCAGGGCCAGTAGGGTGATAGGTTTTTAAATGACTTCCTCCATCTCCCGTTTGCAGTCCGGCGGCGAGTGCATCAATGATTGCTCGCTCATCATCAGTTTGAATAGAACGATCGCCACCAAGAATCCAAATGACTGCGTTGTTCTTGTAGCGCTGACCCAGGAACTCACCATATTGCCGCGCGGTGGTCGCACTGAAGATAGCCTTCCCGGAAGCCCAGTAGCTGCCCCAGGTCGGAAGCAGTCCGACGAACATACCAAGCTCTTCTGCCTTGTTAACAATGAGATCAACGTGGCGGAAGTACGCTTCATTGGGTTTAGTAGGATCGCGATCGGCGAACGGGAGATCGCCGTTGGCATTCGCTGAGGTTAGACCGTCTGCAGGAGCAATTGCGACCGTTTGAATAACAGTAAAACCCTTGTGCGCGCGATTCGTCAGGTATTCCGTCGCTTCTTCGCGATTTAGTCGGTGTATCAGTTCCCAGGCTGTATCGCCCAAATAGAAAAACGGCTGTCCATTTTCATACTGCAAGTAACGGTGATTCGTCGAAACCTTTAGTCGCCCGGGTACCTTCGCCTCAGCTACCAGTGGCAAGTTTAGAAACGCAACAACGCAAAAGATTTGCGTTAGAGCACGGCATTTGTGTTTGAGCATCTGTGATCTCAGGCTACTAGTAGGTCGAGTAATGCGTCGACGTGGATACGAGTTGTGTCGAGCAGTGGAATTCCATTGTGACTCTCATCGCGCAAAAGGATTGGAAGTTCAGTTCCTGCAAGGATCACCGCCTCGACACCATCACGTTCTCTTAATGACTCTATGATTGAGAGAATCCGAGAGCCTGTCGCAGGTAGAAAAGAATCTTTCAGCAGTTCGTTTATGTACTTGTCGTGAATATAGGCCCGCTCGGTGTGATTTGGAGTAACCAGAGTAATATCTGAGCGTGAAAATACTTCGGGGTAGAACGATGCTTCCATTGTGTAGCGAGTACCGATTAATCCCGCGGTCTTCATTCCGATTGACTGAACTTTTTGACAGGCAGCTTCGACGATACTCACGAGCGGGAGAGAGGTTCGCTCACGGAGTTGGTCAAAAACGATATGCGCCGTGTTTGCAGTTAGTGCGGCAAAGTCCGCGCCAGCTTTTTCGAGAGTTTCGATTTCGTGCGACAGATAGTCTGCGACCTTAGATAATTCGCTCGCATCCATCCATGCCAGGAGCCGCTTTAGATCGACGCTGTTTATGATAATGGAAGGCGACGCCCCATCCTTTCTTGCGCGGTATCCGGCGACGAGTTGACGATAATAGTCGATGGTGGATTCAGGTCCTGTACCACCTATGAGGCCAAGAGTTTTCATGGAGAAGAAAAAAACTATTGGTCATCGGTCATTTTCCAATGACTCCTTTTGCCGTTCCTACTGCCGTTGAGCGGTACTACTCACGTCACTCACATCGTACTCAGGTTTCGGCATTCCCATCAGCCACTTATCAAACCAACCGACGATGTGTTCAAGTCGCTCGATGCGATGCCATGGTTGACCTGAGCGTGAAAGCTCGTGAGTCTCGTTTGGAAAGCGCACCATCACGGTCGGGATCTTTCGATACTTCAAAGCTCGAAACATCTGTTCTCCACCGCTGCTCGTTGGTGTGCGGTAATCAGTCTCGCCAAGAATTAGCATCAATGGCGTTTGCACTTTGTTGATGTAGGTAATTGGTGAACGAGCCCGATAGTCTTCCGGGTCTTCAAACGGCGGAGCCTTGAACCATGTTGGTTGGAACAAAGTGAAATCTGCTGTGTACCACCAGTCGGCCCAGTCGGAAATATCACGCTGCGAAACTGCGGCGGCGAAGCGAGTCGTTTGGGTGATCGTCCAGTTGGTAAGGAGACCACCACCGCTACCTCCTGTTACACCCAGCCGCTTCTCGTCGATGTAGCCTCGCTTCAGCACTTCATCGACGCCGGCCATCAAGTCTTTGTAATCGTCACCGGGATAGTGATACTGGATGATGTTGCCAAAGTCCTGACCATAGCTCGTGCTTCCTCGCGGGTTCGGATAGAGCACGACATAACCCTTCGCGGCCATCCACTGAAACTCGTGATCGAAAATGAATCCATAGGCGGCGTGTGGTCCGCCGTGGATGTTAAGAATCAACGGATATTTCTTATTTGGATCGAAGTCAGGTGGTTTCTGAATCCACGTCTGCACTTTCTTGCCATCGAAGCTCGTGTACCAAAGTTCTTCCGGTTCCGTCAGATTCAACTTAGAAAACAACTCGTCGTTGATGTGGGTCAGTTGTCTCGGCTGTCCTGAAGCGCCGTCCAACCAGTACAAATCACCGATGCGCGTTGGCGTTGATATTAGTAGTGCAAACTTGGAGGCGTCAGGCACAGCACGCACGCTGACGACTGCTTGATTTCCGGAAGTAACGTCAGTCTCGCGTCCAGTCATTAAATCAAATGCGCCTAAGTTTGCTTTTCCTTCCTTTGCAAAAGGCGCGTAGATCTTTCGACCGTCGGCTGACCAGATAGGAGGATTGCCGCCGGGTGCTCGCGGGGCGGTGTTGTCGCCACCCACACCTGAACCAACGTCGAATCCAAAATCCTTCGTCAGATTCTTGGGAACTGCATTTGGTGCGATATCCATCACCCACAAGTCCGGCTCCGTGTAAGACTGAACAGGTTTGTTTAGTGATGCGTAGAAAGCAAACTTCTTCCCGTCGGGACTTACTGACAGAGCTCCGGAACCCATGTCGAAGCTGGTTAGCTTTTGCGGCTCGCCACCGGTAACTGAGACTGAGTAAATATCAGTCGTTGGTAGTTCGTAGTAAGGCTCATCGTTATGGTTTGAGACGAAGTAGAGTCGTGAACTGTCTTTGGCCCATGCGACGTTGCCATCATCGTAGCGGCTACTCGTCAGCTGTTTAGGCATGACTTTTTCATCGCCGGCTTTTGGCGCAGAAACAACCCAGACATGTTGCGGGTGTTTGTTGTCGACGTATCCAGCGCCGTTTGATCGATAGACAGCTCGGGTTATCACACGCACATCAGATTCACGCTCTTCGGGTTTTGGACTTGCGCTCGGACTTGGTGTAGGCGTTGGTGAATTCTTTGGGGCCGCCTTAGCGATCTCCTCGGCGGTCGCTCCGTTGTAAAAGGAGATCATCTTTCCGTCTGTCGACCATTGGGGACCACCAGCGCCACGAGGCACAGATGTAAATTGAAACGCTTCACCGCCGGCCATCGACAACATGAAGAGCTGTGGCTGGTCCGGACGACCATCTTTCTCTGGCACACGCACGAAGCACAAATACTTTCCATCCGGTGACCAGCGCGGGGTCGAATCGCGAATACCACTAGTCAATTGTCTGGTTTGCCCCGTCGCCGTCTGCACGGTCCAAATCGAGGTGTTGTATCCATCTTTTCGGTCATTGACTGTGACTCTGACGAATGCGATCTGCGAACCGTCGGGAGATACCTGCGGGTCGCCAATCCAGACGAAATTGAAGAGATCTTTCTCGGTGATGCTCCGCTTTTGCGCGAGGCCTGGGACAGCTACAAACAGTACTAGGGTGACCGCAAGGACCGAGACACGGAATCGCATGGAGAATTTCCTTTCAGTGGACGGGTTGGCAAACGCTGGAAGTATTCTAGCTTAAATCGAGTGAGGTTTGACTAGTCTCTGCGCGCCTCCGTGTCTCTATGACTCTGTGGTAGGGAAAGAATTGTTGCTCACCACAGAGCCTCACGGCGTATACAACTACAAGCAGATAACAAAATGAAATCTTCTCTGCGCCTCCTCTGCGTTCTCTGCGTCTCTGCGTTAAGGATTTAGGCGTATTTCTAACCGCAGAGACGCAGAGAACGCAAAGGAAGCGCAGAGAGTTCTAAGAAGACACAGAGGAGCACGGAGAACAAATAACTGACTTATACAACGATGACGGTGTTACTGCTTCTCGTAAACGTAATACACAACCCCTGCTTTATCGTCGGTGAGAAGAAATCCCTTGCTACCAAAACGGAAGATGTCGCAAGGCCGTCCATTCACGACGCCGTTTACCAGGAACCCGGTGATGAAATCTTCCGAAGCGGAACCATGAGGCGTCACTCGAACGACGCTGTAGCCATGACCGATTCGTTTGTTGGTAGAACCGTGAAGAGCCACTAAAAACGATCCGCCAAGTGTCTCCGAGTCACTAGCGTCGAAATGCTCCAAGCCCAACGGCGCCGTATGAGCTCCCAGTGCCTCAGCAAGTGGCGGAGACTTCTTGCAATCAAACTTTGACGCGCCCGGGTTCAGTTTCGGGTCAACGAACATCTTCGAACCCAACTGAAAACAATATGGCCATCCGTAATTCCTCCCTTCTCGGATTGATCCCATTGTGTCTTCCGGGCGATCTCGGCCGAGATGATCGGCGCCCATGTTCGTTGCGAATAGTTGATTATCGACCCAACGAAGACCGACAGCGTTTCGTAACCCGCGCGCATAGTGACGCTGATTCTTACCGTCAGGATCCATTTCGAGTACGCTTGCACGAACCTCTTCTTTTTCCTCACACGCGTTGCAACTGCTTCCGACAGACACATAGATTTTGTCGTTTGGCCCGACAGCGATCGTGCGCGTCAGGTGCCAGCCACCGTACTTGTACCCAAGACCGTAATCCGGAAAGCTTGCCAGGACTTGCGGTTCTCCCGTTGGTTTTGTCGAACCATCCTCATACCGGTAACGAAGAAGACGATCAGTAAGAGCGAGATAGAACCAGTTAATCCCATCCCGGTCAGTGTAGAAAGCGACGCTATTTGGATTTCGCAAACCGGTCATGAACGGAGTCACTTTTTTGAAACGCTTCGTTGTTGAATCAAAGTCTTCGAGTATGTAGACGACGCCCCTTCGATTGTCAGTGAGGTTGAACATGTCTGTGACGAAGATCCGATTGTCAGGACTCTTGGCCATGAAGCGAACGCGTTTGAGACCTTGCGCAGCAACGGCAATGTCGAAGGCTTCTGGTAGATTCAGGTTGAACGAGTTGCCATTAGCAAGCGTGATGCGGTGTGGTGTTAGGCGCAAGCGAGGATTTCGTGGACTAGCAAACGTCGCGCTCACTGCCGCGGTGATCGTAACGAGAATCGCAATCTGTCGAAGGATCTTGAGATAGCTCATGAGTATTGTAGGGGTGGCACTCCGTGGACACCCTGGGCCTTGGCTCCTCACCTCACTTGGAATACATCGCAATAATGTTTTCAATCGCTCGTCGACACACTTTGCAGAAGTGGTCTGTCCGCGAAAACATTATGCAATCAACTTCCGGCCGGTAATACCCCCGTGCCTCATACATGGCGCCTTCAAATGCGCCAATCTGTCCAAAGTGCTTTTCGGTTTTGAACATTTCCTGTTCGTGTGCGAGTTCCTCCCTGAACAACGCTTCCATTTCTTCTTCGGGTCGTTTCTCTTTTCTCAGCTGAACGCGACGCGCTTGGATTTCACGGGAGTACTTTTCAAACTCTTCCTTCTTCCACGGCGTCGGAATCGGTGTGACGTTGGCGAATGGTGAGACTAACGTCCGCCACTTCAAAGTCGATGCATCGAGAAGAGCGGTCACGTTTGGTTCCCATGGTTCGACCTTTTCCGTCGACGGGCCATATGCTACTGAAGACGTGTAGTACTCATCGGCGAGTCCCGCGAAGTGATGCCCAAACTCATGAACGAATACGTAGTTCGAGAAGGCGTTGTCCGAAGCGACCGTACTGTACAGATTGAAGATCCCGCCGCCGCCGTAGGTTCTGTTGTTTACCAACACTTCAATAAATTCGTACGGAGCAAATGCCGCAGCCCTTCGCAGTGCACGGTTATCAAAGGTGAGCACATAGCGTTCGGAACCAAAGGCGTCGTACGTTGCTCCTATCGGGTTATCGCGATACTGGCCGGTTGATGGGCGAGAAATACCTGACTCGGCCGCGGGGGGACAAAGAGCCCACACATTAAACTTCCTTCGATTCTCCTTGAAGGGTGACGTTGAGAAAAGAGTCTCGGTCAACCGGCGAGCGTCAGCTTCGAACTTCGCTTTTTCCGCCGCGGTATAGCCATCGCCTAGAATTAAGAAGTCAACCTTCGTCTCCGGGTCACCCGTTTTCTGAATGGTGATGACTGGAGCTGGCGCGACCTGCTTCGCTCGATCGATGAATTGATCAGCCGGGTCAATTGTCGTAGTCCAAATATCCTGAAAAACATTCCTGGCATCGCGCCTTTTCAGAACAATCTCCGCAGGTGAAGTCGGGGCAGGGAACCGCAGCGACTCTTGAAATGTGCGATTGACTGTTTTGGCTTCGTCGGTCGTTTCCCACTCGCCGTAGATTGAAGCGAAGCCTCGCGAGTAGAGCACCTGTTTTGTGTTCTGATCACGGACCTCAAAAAAGTACTTTCCAAGATTGCTTTTATCGATTGCTTGCGAAAGATCACCTGGCCACGGAAGCGGCTCGATGCTCACGCGATCGACACTGAATATCTCGCGTGATGAGTTGCCGGTGTGGTAATAGTCGAGACGCATGGTCTGTGTGGCCGCGAGGACAGCCGTTGCAAGAGAGACTATCAGTGCACATGCAGAAAGAAGTTTTCTCATGTCGCGATTGTGCATGGTGAAACTAAAACGGCGCAAGAGTCTGAAAAGTCCGAACTCTGGTTCGTGCAAAATTGAACAAGTCGGAAGGTCCTTCCTTGTTCGATCTGAATTTGCATTTTGTTATCTGCTTGTAGTTGTATACGCAATAGATGCTCCGCGGTTGAAATGTGCCGGAATGCAAAGCCTCGGGTCACCCAAGCCTGTGTTATACTTTTCGCCCAATCAGACCTGCAAGATTGTCAGTATCAAGGTCAAACAGTCCCCGGAGAGTCGAGTAACAATCAAAAGTGAGTAGTGTTCTTGAGATCATTCCGCTCGGCGGTATCGGCGAGTTTGGGATGAACTGTATGGCCGTGCGTTACGGCGACGAAATGATCATCCTCGACGCCGGCATGGGCTTCCCGGAAGAGACTGCTTACGGCGTTGACGTCTCAATCCCAAACTTTTCTTTTCTGGACGAGTACAAAGAACATATCACGGCAATAGTGCTCACTCACGGGCACGAAGATCACCTCGGAGCATTGCCTTACCTCCTGAAGAGATTCAACGTCCCAGTTTACTGTTCTCATTTCACAGCCGGTCTCGCCGAAAGCAAACTCGAAGAACACGAGTTGCTGGACAATGTGTTGATTCATCGAGTCGAGCCTCGCGACGTAGTTGATCTTGGTTCGTTCGCAATCGAGTTCATTCGCGTGTCACATTCGCTCGTCGATTGTTTTTCACTCGCCATAAGGACACCAGTTGGCACGATCATTCACACCGGCGACTACAAGGTTGATGAGACACCGGTTATCGGCGAGCCGATAGATCTCCGTTCCTTTCGGCGCTACGGACAGGAAGGCGTGTTAGCGCTTCTTTCTGATTCAACGAATGCGACAGTTCCTGGTCGTACTCCGTCGGAGCGTGCTGTTATCCCGGCCTTTGAAGAGATCTTTGCTGAAGCGAAAGGTCGAATCATTGTTGCCGCGTTCGCATCCTCTATTCACCGTCTGCAAATCGTTTTGGATGTGGCGCAACAGTTCAATCGACGTGTTTGTGTGCTGGGCCGATCGATGCAGAAAAACGTCGACGTAGCAGACCGGCTCGGTTACCTCGACATTCCGGACGGACTTCTTGTCTCGCTGAATCAAACAAAAGATATGAGCGACGACGAGATCGTTTTTCTTGTCACTGGGTCCCAGGGAGAGTCGCGCGCGGCCCTTTCACAGATGGCGACGCAGAGTTACAAGGGCTTGATGGTTGAAGAAGGTGACACCGTCGTTTTGTCAGCGCGAATCATCCCGGGCAACGAGCGCGTGATTTCGCGAATGATCGGATTCATCTACAAGCGTGGCGCTAACATCATTGAGGAAAAGCGACGTCTGGTTCACGTTAGCGGCCATGCTTCCCAGGAAGACATTCGCATCATGACTGAAGCAGTCCGTCCGAAGTTCGTCGTTCCTGTTCATGGTGAATATCGAATGCTGTTTCGACATAAAGAGTTTGTAAAAAACCACCTGGGTTATGCAGAAGAGAACATCATTCTGATTGAGAATGGAGATGTGCTCGAACTTGATGGTGAACGGGCCGCAGTGATTGACAAGCGCGAGATCGGTCGAACGTTTATAGATGAAACTGGGTTTGAAGAGATCGACAGCGAGACAGTACGCCAGCGCAAACAGCTGGCGTATGAAGGCGCGGTAACAGTTGCGGTCACCATCGACGAAGAGACGGGCGAGATGCTCGATGACCCACAAATTGTAGCGAGAGGCGTTCGAGGGCTGACCTCAGCGACGAATGGCTTTTCGCCTGTTGGTGTCGATGGCAACGCTACCTCGCAAGTTGGAAACAACTTTCTCCTCAGTGATGCCAAGCGAGTTATCGCCGCTGCGATCGTGGGTGCTTCACGGCAAACGCTCGCCGATGAGTCGATGTTGAAAGAGCATTTGCGCGTCGAGTTGAAGAGATTCATTCAAAAACGAACGGGCGCAAAGCCGGTGATTACGTTTGTGATTGTGAAGGCATAGGGGCCTTCGGCCTTGGACCCCTAAGGCCCAAGACCAAAGACCACTCCAAAACATCCTTGTCTTACTGGCAAAACAAAGTCGTAATGATCACCGGTGCTTCGTCCGGAATTGGGAGAGGCCTTGCGATTCAGTTAGCGCGACGCGGTGCATCGTTGGGTCTGATAGCGCGCCGGGAGGATTTACTTTCCGAGATCGTCAGCGAGATAAAAGCGAACAATGGTACGGCGTTATCTCTACCTGCTAACGTCAATGATGCAGATGCCGTTCGAAGCCAGGCAGATCGATTTAGATCTGAGGTCGGACCTATTGACGTTTTGATTGCCAACGCCGGCATCGGCGACGCTAGACATGCTGTTGAATTGCAACCAGCAAGAGTTGCAAATGTGATCAATGTTAACCTGCTGGGGGCAGTAAATAGCGTTGCTGCTGTTTTACCCGAGATGGCTGAACGCGGTAGTGGGCAGTTAGTTGCAATCTCAAGCTTGGCTGCATATCGAGGATTGCCGAAGTCCGCTGCCTATTGTGCGAGCAAAGCTGGGCTGAGTTGTTTCTTTGAAAGTTTACGTGTCGACTTGATGAACTCGGGAGTCGCAGTAACAATCATTCATCCTGGCTTCATCAAGACACCATTAACGGCAGGGCGTCACGCGCGGATGCCGTTTTTGATGGAACTCGATGATGCTGTCGAGAAGATCATTCGAGCGATTGAGAAACAAAAGAAGAGTTATGCATTTCCCTGGCAATTGGCCAGCATCGTCCGCCTGGGAATGGTAATGCCAACTTTCATGTACGACCGGATCGCAGTGAGAAATTCGTTCAGAGAATAGTGGTCTTTCGTCTTAGGCCTTTGGGCTTTGAAAGGACCAACCAATGACCACAACCCGACTCCGAAGATCTAAGCCCTAAGACCCAAGACCCAAGACCAACACTACCATCCATGACAATTCTTCAAGCTATCATTCTCGGTCTCGTTCAGGGACTGACCGAATTTATCCCTGTCAGCTCAACTGCACATCTCGTCTTCGCCGCTCGTGCCGTTAGTCTCTATGGCGGGATG
>DATEXA010000267.1:0-23870 GCA_035257465.1 Pyrinomonadaceae bacterium
TGCCCATTCCAAAACCTGCGTGAGGTACGCTGCCGTAACGTCTCAAGTCCAGGTACCACTGAAATGCTTCTTCCGGAAGCTGATGAAGTGCGATCTGTTCTTGCAGGAATTGCAACGACGTTGCGCGCTCGCCGCCACCAATGACTTCTCCGTAACCTTCCGGTGCCAACACATCAACGCCTAGAGCTAATTCGCTCCGTTCGGGATCGCGCGCCATGTAGAACGCCTTAATTGCGGCGGGGTAGTGATGAACCATCACTGGCTTGTCGAATTGACTTGAAATGTAAGTCTCATCTGGCGCGCCAAAGTCACCACCCCATTCAAACTGCGACTCCACGGCGCCTTTAGCAAATCCTTCGTGGAGCATCTTGACTGCCTCGTCGTAATGCACCCGTGGAAATGGAGGGAGAATTCCTTCAAGCTTCGCAGTATCGCGTTCAAGGATCTTCAGTTCCTCCTGGCGATCTTCAAGAACTCGAGCCGCAATGTAAGAAAGAAACCTCTCCGCTAGAGCCATGACGTCGTCAAGCGTCGCGTAAGCCAATTCGGGTTCGACCATCCAAAACTCGGTGAGATGCCGGCGAGTCTTAGACTTTTCTGCGCGAAACGTCGGACCAAAACAGTAAGCCTTGCCGAAAGCCGCGGCAGTCGCTTCGTTGTAAAGCTGCCCTGATTGAGTGAGGTACGCCTTTTCCCCTTCGAAGTAATCTACTTCGAAGAGAGTGGTTGTCCCCTCGCAAGCTGCCGGCGTAAAGATTGGTGAATCACAGAGGGTAAAGCCGTCGTTGTCCAAAAAGTTCCGGACCGCTTGCACTACCGTGTGCCGCACTTTCAAGACAGCATGTTGACGTCGCGACCTGAGCCAAAGGTGTCTATGATCCATCAGGAATTCAGTCCCGTGCTCCTTCGGCGTGATCGGGTAATCGTGAACTTGCTGAAGTACGTCAGCTGTTATCACGTCGATCTCATAGCCTCCAGGCGCCCGACTATCCGCGCGCACGGTGCCTTTGATGACCAAAGCCGATTCCTGGCCCAATGCCTTCAGGGCGTCCCACACTTCTTCGTTAATCGCGCTCTTTACGGCAACGCATTGGACAACGCCAGTTCCGTCGCGCAACTGCGGAAAAGCGATCTTCCCGCTTGAGCGCATGTTGTAAAGCCATCCTTTGAGTATGACTTCTGAACCGACGTGTTCTGAAAGTTGATTGATGTAGGTTTGTTTTTCTGAAGCTAATGCGACTGATTGACTTGTCATTGATAAACCGAGGTAGCCAGGAGGTCCTTAATTGATTCGTTCTTTCAACATCCGCTGCAAGGTAGGAAAGCGATCCAACCACAGAGCCGCTTGCAGTACGATCTCCAGAGTTGGCTGAATAAACGGTTGATAGATAGTTCCGCGGCCGCTCACCGCCGTTTGATACGAAAACGTTCCCGTTGCTTTGAGACCGCGTTGAATAGTCATCAGCCGAAATTCATTTGCGAAGTCATCCGGATCGACAGCGACAAGGCCATGTTGCCGACGCTCATCAAGAAAAAATAGACGATGACCTCGCAATTCGGCCAACGTGGGCGGACACGGCCGGCGGTCAAGTAAGAATGACACCAGGTCATAACTTGCCGGACCCATTCGTGCATCCTGATGATCGATAACTCGCAAACGTCGTTTCCCATCAATCATCAAATTTGAAGCATGGTAATCACGATGACATAGCACGCGTGGAGCTGAGGCCAGTTCTGCGGCGATATCGTTGAGCTCCATTTTGAGCTCAGCAGTCTCAGCGTGACGCAGAGTCTCATGGCGCAGGCTGCCAAAGTAATGATCGAAGAAGAACTCCAATTCCCACGAAAGTTTCGCCTCATCAAACGCGAGTCGACTGGCAATGGAGTGCGTCTCATACGCCTTCTCCGTTGCCGCCTGGATCTTCGCAATTAGTTTGATTGCCTGTTCTTTGTATTCATCGCACTGCTCTTCCGTTTCTTGCTCGTACGCTTGAAACAGTTGCTGGTCACCCAAATCCTCCTGGATGATCATGCCCGCGGTTCCATCGACTGCAAAGATCTCAGGCACTGGAATACCAGCCTCGTCAAAAAGTCGGGTCACGTCGAGATACGGATGGAACTCCGGATCAAACGGCTCAGGATAGACGGCGGCGACCGCCTTCCCTTTTTTCCAGGGGATGCGGAAGTACTTTCGAGTCGACGCATCGGGAGTTAGAGGTGTGATCTCCAGGCCAGCTATTCCCTGACCAGCGATGAATCTTGCGAGTCGTTCAGATGCCGAGGATTCAAAAGCGTTGGAAACCACCTGTTTTGTGGAACTCATCAGCAATTATGAAAAGGAGTGTAATTTCAAAAAGCGGGACTACCCACCTCGTCCCGCCTTAAGCAAAATTCCGTTGTGTGTACGGGATTGTATCAAACGCCTAAGGGCACGACAAAGTTTTCTCCCTGAAGATGTCCCTTCATCGATTTCTCTGGCGGAACTGATCCGGAAACGAGTGCAGCCGGAACGACAACGCAGTTCATCAATGTTTCTCCGTTGCGAATGTGAACACCGTCCGCGAGCACCGCACGCCTGATGTGAGCGCCAGACTCGATGTGTACTCGATCCCAAAGAATTGCTTCGCCGACATCGGCTCCCTCGTCAATGAAACATCCTGCACCGGCACTAATGTCGTTACCTGCCTCTTTTAGTAATTCAAGACTGATATCGAGGTAGCGCTGTAATGTCGAGAGTTCACGCCAACGCCCATGTGCTACATGTGCGGCGATTCGTTCGCCTTTGGCTATTGCCTGAGGATAGACATCAGTTGTCGAGTGGGAAAACACCGACTTCGGAATGTACTCGAAAATCTCCGGCTCCATAATCTGAATCCCGCTGAACATCAAGGGTGCCTCATCGGCAACAGAAGGCATGCCTCCAAAGCCGGTAATCAATCCCTCTTGTGTGTTCACAACTGAAAAGAGTTCACGATTCACATTGGGTAACAAGACTAGTGTCGCCAGCGCTCGAGTCGCGCGATGCGTCTCGAAAGCCTTGCCTAGATCGATGTCGGTGATGATTTTCCCGTTGACGACGACAAACGTTTCCTTGGTGAAGAACTCGCGTGCATTGTCGAGTGCTCCGCTGGTGCCCAGGATCACGGGCTCTTCGACGTAGTCGAGTTTTACTCCGAACTGACTGCCATCACCCAGGGCTCTGCGAACTGACTCCGGACGATGATGCAAATTGACGACGATCTCATCGATTCCGTGACCCGCAAGATACTCGGCGACGTAACCAACGAGTGGTTTACCTAAAATCGGAATGGCAGGTTTGGTGCGGTCCTCTGTAAGTGGCCAGAGACGTGTGCCGTAACCAGCAGAAAGAACGATCGCGCGCATTGAACGTTATTCTAACGGCTTAGAAGGCGAGACCGAAAATGGAAAGGACTACGAGGCTTTGGAGGCATCGCGCATCACCAGATCAAAAGTGCCCGGGGCGACTTTGCGGAAGCGAGTATTGCGATTAAGTGAGACTGCAACACTGATCGTTGGGTTCTGTCCTGTGAACTTAAATCCACCCTCCAGCAGTCGGTTGTAAAGCTCGTTTACGTGAAGCGGAGCGCCTTCTTCGCGCAGCAACAGGGTAACAGCCTGCGGAATTGTTCGGTCCATAAATCGATCACTAAGTGCTTCCACGTTGTTTCGGACCGTCGGAATTTGCTGGCGACGTTCGACTGCAGTGTAGCCGGGTCGCAATGTCTGCTGATTTTGATAAGGCTGCGGCGATTGGCGCATTGCCGCTTCGAGTTCTGCATCTGAAGGTAGACCCAGCGAGAGATTGCCCGACGCCAGAACGGATGACAGCAGCCGATAGATTGCCGCTTCAGTTTGACTGGCAAGCGTGTCCATTTCCGCAAGCTCGGCCCGCACGGTGTCAGCCTCGGTTTCCAACTCTCGCAGGCGTGCCGCCAGGTGCATGCGTGCAGCCCGTGACTGCCGGAGGCTCTGTTCAAGACGGGATAGGAGGTTTTCGTTGGGGCTGTCCATCGAGGCAGATTCTAGAGGCGTTTGCGGGTTTGCACAATACCCTTAAGTTTTCGGGCTTATCGGTCACGCTGAAGAACGTAGGTAGGCAAAGCCTGCAAGGCCTCTCGATACGGAGACTCGGGCAAGCAATCCAGAGCAGAGCGTGCCGCCTGGGCGTAATCGTGAGCCACGTCCCGAGCGCGAGCAAGGGCGCCAGAAGTGGAGATAGCCGCACAGAGTTCCTGCTTTGAGGTCTCCGAATACTCGCCATTGCGCAGGACACTCCGGACTTCATCTTTCTTCGACGGATCGGATTCCATCAGATAGATCAAAGGCAGTGTGACCTTGCCGCCGAGTAAATCTGCGCCGGAAGCTTTACCCAGTACGTCATCACTTGAGGTGAAGTCGAGCAGGTCGTCAATCAGTTGAAACGCGGTGCCGAGATTCAGGCCATACTCCCGTAACGCTACCTGTTGTCTCTCGTCGGCACCTCCCAGAATGGAACCAATTTCGCAGCTCGCGCTGAACAGGTACGCCGTCTTGCGCTCCAACACATCGAGATACTCGTCTTCGGTAACTTCGGCTTTTCCCAACAAAGTTAGCTGCAGAAGTTCTCCTTCCGTCATCTTGCGCGTGACTCGAGTGAGAATGTCTAAAATCGGCAGTGAGCGTTCAGTCAGACTCGTTTCAAACGCCGACATGTACAGCCAGTCGCCCATTAAAACCGCTGTCTCATTTCCGTAGAGAGCGTTTACCGTTGGCCGGTTTCTACGTGTGTCTGCGTGGTCGATGATGTCGTCGTGCACGAGTGTCGCGGTATGAAGAAACTCCATCACCGTGGCCATTCGAATTGAGTTGTACCGTGAACCATCACCGCCAACGGCATAATTTGAAAGAATCGTAAGCGCCGGTCGCACGCGTTTACCACCGGAGGCGCGAAGATAATCGCCAAGATAAGCGATCACCTGGACGTTTGATCGCGCCTGGCGTTCAAACTCAATCTCAACTTGTTGGAGTTCGTTCGAGACAACGCTAAAGATGCGGATCGCCGATATCTTCGCTTCTTCTTCCAACGTCAGTGTGTGGCCGGACAGGGTCATCTGAAATTTAATCGCTCAATTTGATCGGTAATTTGTGAACTGCATGTGAATGCCAAAGTCCTTGTCTTTCAGCTTGGCAATTACATCCTGAAGCGTGTCTCTATCTTTTCCGGTTACGCGAACAACGTCACCCTGAATCGAGGCCTGAACCTTCGCTTTACTATCCTTGATGAACTTAACGACCTCTTTAGCCTTCTCTTGCGGGATGCCTTCCTGGATCGTTGCGCGCTGGCGAACAGTGCCTCCCGCTGCCGGCTCGATGTTTCCATAACTCAATGCCTTTAAGGGCACAGATCGACGCACAAGTTTCTGCTGCAGGATATCGTTCATGTTCCGAAGCTTTGTCTCATCTTCTGCAGACAACACTAGTTCGCTTTTCTCGAGGACCACATTCGCATGACTTCCTTTGAAGTCGAATCTCTGGCGCACTTCTTTGACGGTCTGGTTGAGTGCATTGTTGACTTCGGCGAGATCGACTTGAGAGACGATGTCGAATGAATTCTGCTGGGCCATTTGCGTTTTGAATGTTCGGTCTGAAGTTTCTTTAATTGCAGAATAACATCAAAGCAAGTGGCATGTGAAACTTATCTCTTGAGAAACCCGACTTGGTTTCGCAAAGGACTCAACAACGTAACTGAGGTTATCCCACGGAAAAGAGACGGGCGAAGTTCGCTGTTGTTGTTTCGCCAAGCTGCTGAACGTCGACGTCGCGGATCTCAGCAATACAGCGGGCCACTTCGACAACATACGATGGTTCATTCCGTTTCCCCCTAAAAGGAATCGGCGCAAGAAACGGGCAGTCCGTTTCGATCAGTAAGCGGTCAGCAGGCACCCACCTGGCTACAGTTCTAAGGTCGTCAGCCTTCTTGAAGGTCACAATTCCTGAAAACGAAATATAAAAGCCTAGATCGATCGCAGCCTTTGCTAAGTCGAGACTACCGCTGAAACAGTGGAAAACGCCGCGTCGTTCTGCGGCAGCGTATTCAGACTTCAAGATCTCTACAGTCTCTGTTTCCGCTTCGCGCGTGTGAATGATTACAGGCAGGTGCACAGCCTCTGCGCTTCGCAGTTGCCGAGCAAACACTAGTTGCTGCACGTCACGTGGTGAGTTGTCGTAATGAAAGTCGAGCCCAATCTCTCCCCAGGCGACCACGCCTGCGTTCCCGTCAATTAGCCTCAGGGTCTTCTCTTCAGCGAGGTCGTCGTAATGCCGCGCGTCGTGGGGATGCGTGCCGATGGCTGTCAAAATCGAGTCACTCTTCCTTCCTAACGCGATGGCGCGTTCGAAGGTGTCACTATGTGGGTCGCCGGTACCAACGTTGAGAATTTTAGTAATGCCGGCTGCACGCGCACGCTCGATGACTTCATCGCGATCCGCATCAAATTCAGGACCATCAATATGCGCGTGTGAATCAACGAACATAATGTCTGGTCCTACTTCAGACGCGCTCCATTAGGCACATCTTCCGTAAACGTGGCGATCACGGGCCGACCTTCTTCTCCAAACGAAGCAGCGACAACCATTCCCTGCGATTCAAATCCTCGCAACTTTCTCGGCTTCAGATTCGCCACGACGACCACCTTGCGATTGATCAACTTTTCGGGCTCGTAGTATTGCGCGATTCCCGCGAGCACCTGCCGTGGTTGTTCCTCTCCAATATCAATCTTCAGCAACAGCAGTTTGTCTGCTTTGGGCACACGCTCCGCCGAAACTACCTGGCCCACTCGTAAGTCGACCTTCGCAAAGTCGCCAATCTCGATGAAGCTCGTTATGTTCACGGCATCAGCTTCAGTAGCATGTTGCATTGGTGGCGCTGGCGCTGTCTCGGTCGACACACTGCCTGGAACAGCATCAGCTTCAGTTGCGTGAACAGGTTTCGGTTCAGTTCCGTTGTTTATCTCTTCCATAACTCTCGTCTTATCGATGCGCGGAAAGATCGCTTTCACTTCACCAATCGAATTCCTTTCCTGTAGGTCTCCCCATTTTAGCGTGCCAGGGTCAACGGTTCCGGGTGAACCTTGAAAACCAAGCTGATTCCAGATCTCTTTAGACGACTCAGGCATCACCGGGTACAACAAAACACTCAACCACCTCAGCGCTTCGGCGGCGCGATACAAGACAGCTCCCAGTGTTTGTTTCTGATTTTCGTCCTTTGCCAGATCCCACGGCTTTGCATCGCTAATCATCTTGTCGAGTCGTGCTACTACGGACCACGCAACTTCAAGCGCTCGACTAAAACTGAGGCTCTGGAAATTCTCCAAATACTGATCGCGCGCGTGTTCAAGAAAACCGGCTATCGTCGTTTCATCCGTATCGACCCCGACTCTCTTGGCAAGCAAAAGTTTATCTTCGGTAATTTGACGCGTTGGTATTCGACCATCACAGTAGCGTGCGATCATTGTCAGCGTTCTACTGGAAAGATTGCCGAGACCGCTTGCCAGATCACTGTTGGATCTATCGATCAAAGCTTCATAACCAAACCGCCCGTCCTGTCCGAACACCATTTCGCGCAAACAGAAATAGCGAATAGCATCAACCGAGAAATGTTTCTCCAGTACATCAAGCTCGATCGTGTTCCCAAGTGTTTTCGACATCTTCCGACCATTTGGATCAAGCCACATCCCGTGCGCAACTATCGCCCGCGGCAAGTCGACACCCGCCGCCAATAGAAACGCAGGCCAGTACACCGCGTGAAATCGAAGTATGTCTTTACCTACGAGATGGAGAGCCGGCCAGAACCGCTCAAAGCCCACGGCTCTCTCGCGTTCATCATTTCCGAATCCAATGGCTGTGATGTAGTTGATTAACGCGTCGAACCACACATACATTGTGTGTTCCGGATCATCGGGAACAGGGACACCCCAACTCACCGACGACTTCAGCCGACTGATGGCCAAATCCTGCAGACCGCCTCTAACGAAACTGATTACTTCATTTCGTCTCGATTCTGGTCGGACGAAGTCTGGTTGACTTTCATAGATGGTCAGTAATGCTTCGTCGTAATCACTCAGCCGAAAGAAATAACTTTCTTCAGAGACTCGATCGAGCGGCGTATCGTGAATTAAACAGGTAGGTGGCGCGCCTTCCGTCTTGGGTTTTTGATACTCGTCCTCAGTCTTATATTCAGCGCAGGGTGCACAGAACCAACCTTCGTAGTGTCCCTTATAGATCGCATCATTGCCTTTTGGAGTCCTGGCCCTGGCACAACGTCGCCAGAGTTCACGGACGCCTTCGTAGTGAAATGGCTCGGTCGTGCGCATGAAGATGTCGTAGCCACCGTGTGCAGTGTCAAGGCCAAACATGGCCGTCATCTTTTTGTAGTAGGTGACTACGTAATCAGCTTGTTCTTTGGGTGTTCGTCCCGCCTTTTGGGCGGCGCGTTCGATGTTGATGCCGTGCTCGTCCGTGCCGGTTAGGAAGTACGTCTCAATGCCTCGCTGTCGTTTCGAACGAGCGATGGTATCGGCAACGATCATCGTATAAAGATGACCGAGGTGGGGAAGAGCGTTGGCGTAATAGATTGGTGTGGTTACGTAAAAGGTCATACGTTTCTGCAGAGATACGAATTACGAGTCAGAAACTTGATTAATTTTCAACATGAGACAGGATTGTCAGGCCTCACCGCTGCTTCGCGAACTCATCTCCCTGATTAAACTTTGGCATCTGAGCGGCGTTAGAGATCTTCAAACCAATCGCCAAAGCAATCTCTGCCTCCTGAATCATGCCGCGAAAATCCCACGACTCTCTGAATTCATCCGAGGGTTGGTGATAATGTGCTGTGTTGTAAGCGCGGAATTGTTCTTCGCCCCACTCTCTCGTGTGACCTACGTATTCATTTCCTTCTTTCAAGCTGATCGAGGGAACACCGACCTTAGCGAAAGGAAAATGGTCTGAACGAAAGAAGGAACCCTGCTCTGGTCGTGAATCCCCAGAAACAGTTAAACCTTTCTCACGTGCAACCGCATCCACGACCGCTTTCAGACTCGATCGTTCTGCTCCAAGTGGAATGAAGTCTCGCGTCACTCCGAGGACATTCATTGAATCCAGGTTGACGTTCGCTGCGGTCCGGGCAAGCGGAACTACGGGATGTGTTGAATACCACTCTGCACCGAGCAATCCCTGCTCTTCAGCCGTCGGAAACAGGAATAGACTTGAGCGCCGAGGTCGTTGGGCGACTGGAAGTTTTGCGAGCGAATCTGCGATAGCAAGAACACAAGCAACACCAGAGGCATTATCGAGTGCTCCGTTATAGATCGTGTCGCCATTTTTATCAGGAGCGCCAACACCAAGATGGTCCCAGTGCGCTGAATAGACTACGTATTCACTCTTCAGTTTCGGGTCACTACCTTCCAAAACTCCAACCACGTTTGGGGCAGCGACGCGTTTTACTTCGCTCTTGAGATTCAGTTTGCCTTTCAACCCGAGCTTCACTGGTTGAAAGTCTCGTTTGGCTGCCTTCAAACGAAGAGCATCGAGATCCTGATCCGCCATTTTCATTAAGCGATGTGCGGCGTCGTCAGTCATCCACGATCGAAACTTTAGATAAGGCGTCGGGTCCTGCTGAGTGCGTGCGATGTCAAACCTCCACGAACCATTTGAAGTACGAACGACGCTCCATGGATAACCTGCTGATTGATCTGTGTGGAGCAGGATGGCGCCAGCGGCCCCGCGACGAGCAGCTTCCTCATATTTGTATGTCCACCGTCCGTAATACGTCAGTGACTTCCCGCCAAAGAGATTTGGCTCCTCGGTTGTTGCTGGTGGATCGTTTACGAGCATCACGAGGATCTTGTCTTTGTAGTCGGCGGCATCACCCTTGTAATCATTCCACCGCTGCTCAGAAGCGTTGATGCCATACCCCACGAAGATCAAGTCAGCGTCGACATCTACATCTTCTGTTTGCGCGCCGGTAAAAGCGACGAAGTCGTCTGCAAATTTGAAAGTCTCTTTGTCGTTTCGACTTGAGATGGTTAGTTTTGTTGCAGGATCAGCTTTTACTCCGACAAGTGACACTGGCTGAAAGAAACTGCCAGCTGTTCCCGCGCCTTTAACGCCGGACGCTTCGAGCTGTGATGCAATGTACTTTGCCGCTAGCTCTCCGCCGCGCGCACCCGTGCCCCTTCCTTCGAGCAGGTCGTCTGACAGGAACTTGATATGTGCTTTCAACGTCGCTTCATTGATCGATGAAGCTTGACGTTGCTGCGACACAACACTAACGCCGCATGCTGTAATCAAAAGGAACGCAATCAGTTTTGATAGAAACCGGGTCGTCCGCATTAGTCTTTACCTTTTATGAGCGACATCGCTTCTGCGCGTGTTCGCGGATCAGATCGAAAGCCTCCTAACACTGCTGACGTAACTGTCTTGGCGTCAGCCTTGCGCACACCTCGCAGAGTCATACAAGTGTGCTCTGCTTCAATAACAACCATCACGCCGAGCGGTTTTAGTCCCTCAAACAGTGTGTTGGCGATGTCTGTAGTTAAACGCTCCTGCAATTGCAGTCTTCGCGAAAAGGTCTCCGCCAGACGCGCAAGTTTTGAGATGCCAAGAATCCGCCCCGCTTTGGGGATGTAAGCGATGTGACACTTACCGACAAACGGAGCGAGATGATGCTCACACAAAGACGCGATACTGATATCTTTCACGATGACCATCTCGTCGTGCTTGTCACCGGGCAACGGAATCACGTGTTGCTGTGGGTCTTCGCGCATTCCGGCTGTTAACTCGGCATACATTTCCGCCACTCTTTGCGGTGTCTCCTTCAGCCCAGCACGCTCGGGGTCTTCGCCGATCCCTTCAATAATCAGGCGAACTCCCTGTGCGATTAGATCAAGATCCGGCGGCGCCTTCTTTCGCCGCGCTTTTATCGTTCGTTTTTGTTCCGCAAGTTTCATTACCATGTTGTTACTTTATGAGATCACACTGCCCACTTCAGACTTCTTGACCCGACATCCTAAATGCTAATCGAGCCGCGTCCTCCACTTCTCTTAAAGCCACCCCTTTGCGTTCCGCAGCTTGCCGGCATTGATCAAACTCGGGCATCGCATTAACGACGCGACCGTTAAGGCGGGCTACTTTAACATCTATTGGCCCGTAGAATGTTTCAACCCTAACTATCTGCCGATCGAGGGCGCGCCTGTTAACTTGATAGCTTCGCACACCAATCGTCGTTGTTTCCATGAACAGCAAATCTGTCATTGCAGTTTTCTTTTCGGGATCACACAGTATCGACAACAACACTCCCGGTCGGTTCTTCTTCATCTGAATGGGTGTGAAATAACAATCCCGTGCACCCAGCGTAAACGCTCGATCCATCACATGCCCGATGATCTGCGGTGACACATCGTCAACATTCGTTTCAAGCATCCAGAGCGTCTGCTCCGTTTGGTCGCTTGCGTCGGACTCACCAATCATCACTCGCAGAACGTTTGGGAAATTCTCGTAGTCACGTGTTCCGGCCCCGTAGCCGGTTCCTTCTAAGCGGAGCTGTGGAATAGGTCCAAAGTCTTTGCACACTGTTGTGATGATCGCGGCACCCGTCGGCGTTAGGAGTTCACCCTTGAGGTCAGTGGAATAGAACGGCACGCCCTTAAGAAGTTCGGCGACGGCGGGTGGCGGCACTGGAAATCGACCGTGGGCCATTTCCACCGTGCCACTACCGACGTGAATTGGCGAGCACACAAAACGTTCGATCGCGAGCATCTCGAAACATATTGCTGCGCCAACAACGTCAACGATCGCATCTAGCGCACCCACTTCATGAAAATGTACATGCTCGATTGGCTCATTGTGCACCCGTGCTTCTGCCTCCGCCAATCGAGTGAAGATTGCAATCGAGCGCTGCTTCACGTCATCGGAGAGTTGCGAGTCATCGATAATCTTTCGTATATCCGACAGGTGACGGTGTTTGTGTTCATGGGCAGTCTCGACGCGAGCATAATTTGCGCTAAGACCTGACTTGTTTACAGTCTCAAAACTCACAGAGAATCCTTCGACGCCCAGAAGCGAGAGTTGAGCACGGAGACGATCAGGATCTACACCCGCCGCGACAAGCGCACCGAGGATCATGTCGCCGCTCGCACCTGCAAAACAATCGAAGTAAAGAGTCTTCATATCACTGCCCGATCAAATCCAAAAGCTCGCCAGCCTTTCCTGTCAACACTACATCACACAAGTCAGATAAGGGTGTGCGTTCCGGATTAACCTCACACAGAAACGCACCGTTAGTTTTCGCAATCTCCGGTAAACCGGCGGCGGGATAAACGAGAGCAGACGTCCCAATCACGAAGCATAGCTCGCACTTCGCAGCAGCGTCAGCGGCACGCTCAAACGCACCCGTTGGAAGCATCTCGCCAAACAGCACAACGTCTGGCCGCAAGTGATCACCACAGGACGCACAGTCTGCCTGGCGTCTATTTTCCCTCGATATTTCGAGAGTGCTATGGCAAGAGATACAACGTGCACGCCAGATACTGCCATGCATTTCGATTACATCAGTTGAGCCAGCGTATTGATGCAGGCCATCGACGTTTTGGGTTACGAGGGTGAACTCCGAAAACCTATTCTGCCAGCGCACAATTGCTTTGTGTGCAGCGTTCGGAGCCAGGTTTTTGAGAATATCGCGCCTGTAGTCAAACCACTCCCATACAGCAGATAAATCACGTTTGACCATTTGCGCTGACGAGATCACATCGAAAGGGAGACCTTTCCATACAGCTGAGTTGCCACCACCGCGGAAAGTGGGAACGCCGGACTCTGCCGATATTCCTGCGCCGGTTAGAACGAGCACACGTTGGGCCGTTACGAACCGCTCCCGTAGTTCAACAGGAATCTGTGAAGCCGTTGTAAGTTGCATGCTGGGTTTGCGATGGTAGCAGAGCAGCATTAATACTACGAAATCCAGTCTTCTCTGCGTCTCCTCTGCGTCCTCTGCGCCTCTGCGGTAGAGATGCAGCCTCGGAGGTTTGAATCCGTTTTTCGCATCCATGCAAAAGCTAAGCTATACTCTGCCCTTTTCGCGGGAGCCCTCGCTTATCAATGAACCTAGCTGACCTACACAAGAAACTGAAAGACCGCGTTCGCGACGCCGCTCGAGATCTATTTTCAGTGACCCTCGAACAACCAAACGTCGAAACTCCGCCACGTCCTGAGCTTGGAGACCTCGCCTTTCCCGTCGCCTTTGAGCTGGCAAAGTTAGTCAAACAAGCAACCGGCGAAAAAGTCGCTCCGCGCGCAATTGCGGAGAAACTCAAGACGTCGCTTGAGGAAATGCCGGAAGTTTCGCGAGTGGAAATCGCCGGGCCAGGGTACATCAACGTTTTCTTCGATCGCGCCAGGCTGCTTCAGATCTTCGCTGCTAAATCCGTCGCAGTAAGCGAGACAGACCAGTCCATAAAAAAGATGGTCGAACACACCAGCATCAATCCGAACAAGGCCGCACACATCGGCCACGTTCGCAACGCTGTGCTTGGTGATTCGTTTGTTCGCATTCTTCAGGCTGCCGGTGAAGCGGTCGAGGTTCAGAACTATATCGACAACACCGGAGTGCAAGTCGCTGATGTTGTCGTCGGCTTCCTGCAAATTGAAAATAAAAGCCTCGACGACATCAAGGTACTGGATGCTTCTCTTTCGAAAGAATATCCATTCGACTATTACTGTTGGGATCTCTACACAAAGGTTGGCCTGTTTTACCGAGATGGAGATCCCGCCCTTGAAATGAATCCGGAGCGCACCAAGTTTCGCACGGAAGTTCTTCACGCTCTTGAGGAAGGCAATAACACAATCGCAGAACTCGCGGATTATGTTGCTACTCGTAATGTGGAATGCATCATCGACACGATGGAACGGCTGGGAATCCGCTACGACCTGCTTGCCCGCGAGTCAGATATCCTCCACCTGCACTTTTGGGATCGGGCCTTTGAGTTAATGAAGAAGGCCGGCGTGCTTAGATTTGAAACCGAAGGCAAACACGCGGGCTGCTGGGTCATGCCGTTCGAATCACATACCGGCACTGATGAACATGAATCAGACAAGATCATTGTTCGCTCCAATGGAACTGTCACGTATACCGGCAAGGACATTGCTTACCAACTGTGGAAACTCGGCAAGCTCGGCCTGGATTTTCACTATGAGGTATTCCGCAAATACGAGGATGATCATCTGCTCTGGGTGACAACCACCGATCCAGTTGCGGAGTCCAAGGTCGACGTTGAACGTCCACACTTTGGTGGTGGCGATACCGTTTACAACGTAATCGACTCGAGACAGTCATATCCACAGGAGATCGTCGCTCAAGGTGTAGCCGCGGTTGTTCCGGAAGTGGGTAGAGAAGCGAGCGTGCACTTCAGCTACGAGATGGTTGCGTTGTCGCCTGCAGCTTGCGACGAGTTAGGGATTCAACTAACTGAAGAAGATCGAGCCAGACCTTATATCGAGATGAGCGGTCGAAAGGGTCTCGGCGTGAAAGCTGATGATTTGATCAATCAACTTCAGGCAGGCGCACTCAAAGAAGTAGAAAAGCGGAATCCAGAATTACCCGAGGAAGAGAAGAAAGTATCAGCCCACGAGATTGCCGTAGCGGCGTTGCGTTATTTTCTGCTGAAGTTCACGCGCAACTCCGTAATCGCTTTCGACTTTGAGGAGGCGCTTTCGTTTGAGGGCGAAACTGGTCCTTACTGCCAGTACGCTGCAGTCCGTATCAACTCGATCTTCCGCAAGTTGGGTGACGATCTCGTTCGGCGAGCGGAACAACGTTTGGGAGCTGCGGTTTACGATCCATCGATTGAGAATCGCGTCTCGGAGGTGCTCTCCGGCGAAGGCGGTACCGAGATATGGTCGCTCGTGATGTTAGCTGAACGTCTCAGCGAAGTTATTCAGCAGTGCAAAATCTCGGCTGAACCCGCGAACCTTGCGAAGTACACGTTCACGCTTGCAAAGTCGTTCAGCGGATTTTATCAACGATTCCGCATCCTTCAGGAAGAGGATGACGTGCGCCAGGCAGTGCTCATTACTACGACTACGATTGTGCGCAGGCAGCTGAATGCGGCCCTGGATATTCTGGGAATTCGTGTTCCGAATCAGATGTAGTTTTCTTCTCTGCGTAGCCCAGCGTCCTCTGCTTCTCCGCGTTGAAAGATGCTAGGACATTTCAACCGCCGAGGCGCAGAGGACGCAGAGGAGACGCAGAGAAAACCAAGTGCACCACCGTCCTTTTCTTTTTCAGGAACCTGAGAGTATAAAAGGCCTATGTTAATCGTAATGAAAACCGACGCCACGGACAGCCAGATCGAGGCGGTCCTGCGCGTCATTGAAGAGTTGGGATTCAAAGCTCACCCGATGCCGGGCGCCACTAGGACGGCGATCGGGATTACCGGCAACCAGGGAGCAGTCGATCCGTCTCACTTCGAAAACCTGGCTGGGGTTGCAGAGGCGATCCGCGTCAGCAAGCCTTACAAACTAATCAGTCTTGATCTGCGACCTGAGAAGACTATCGTTCGTGTTGGTGATGCGACGATTGGTGGTGATGAGCTCGCGATCATTGCTGGTCCGTGCGCGATTGAAAGTCGCAATCAGGCGTTTGCCATCGCCGAGGCGGTCAAAAGAAGCGGCGCTCGATTCTTCCGCGGTGGGGCCTACAAACCCAGAACATCTCCTTACGCATTTCAGGGTTTAGGAGAAGAGGGACTGCGGATACTCGCGGACATCCGTGAAGCGCATGGATTGAAGATTGTCACTGAAGCGTTGGATGAAGCAGGCGTCGACCTGGTGGAAAAGTACGGCGACGTTATTCAAATCGGTGCGCGCAATATGCAAAACTTTTCACTACTGCGGCGTGCCGGCAAAGCAAGAATTCCAGTTCTCCTCAAGCGCGGGCTTTCCGCAACGTTGGACGAGTGGTTGCTTGCCGCGGAATACGTGATGGCGGAAGGAAACTATCAGGTCGTTCTGTGTGAACGCGGCATCCGCACCTTTGCACAACACACCCGAAACACGATGGACCTCGCAGCAATTCCTGCTGTTCGTCGCATTTCACATCTACCTGTCATCGTCGATCCATCACACGGCACTGGCAAGAACTTTATGGTTACACCCATGGCTCGAGCTGGAGTTGCAGTTGGTGCTGATGGTTTGATTGTCGAAGTTCACGATCAACCTGAGCACGCCCTCTCAGACGGCGCACAGGCACTAACGCTTGAACAGTATGAGCAGTTGGTGTCGGAAGTGAGATCGATTCACGAGGTTATTGCACCGGCGCCAGTGCGCTAATTATTCAAGGAGGAACTTACAACTCCTCCTTCTCCTTTCTAATCGCCCTTCAGAATCGACGCAAGGTCCCTCGCAAACAATGATCTGGGGATCACGCGATCAAATCCCACGGCCGACGCCTTCCTTTGAACTTCAACTTCGACATGCGAAAAGAAACCAAGTATCGGGATCTTACGCAGATCCGCATCTCCTTTTAGCGCTCCGGCAAATTCAATCACATCGAATCGCTGATTCTGTAGATCGGCAACCATTAGATCCGGAGCGCTGTTGCGCAACTTCTCCAAAGCGACATCCTTTGTTCGAGGAAAAGATACCTCGACTCCAACGGCCTCAGCTGTGGCACGAATCTTTGAAGCAAAGAACATGTCGTCGACGATTGCGATGATTTTTCTAGTCATAGTTCTGTGGCTGGCCTACGACACTGCTTAGGATGTCCGATATGCTTTTTTAGCTTGTCGCTCAGTGATCTAAGTACCCCGACAAGCTAAATAAAGCATATCGGACATTAGTCAGCTTTACGTTCACCATGCCCGACAACTGCTAATATAGCTGCAATATGGTTACTGCTATTCCCCCGTTAAGCGACGCGGAGAAACTCGAGTTTGGGACTAACGGAAAGCCCGACGCTAATAGTCGTTCAAGGAACACACTAGTTATCGCATCATACAATATTCGTTACGCCCGTGGCCCTCACCTCATCTCCGGCGGGCTTTTGCGCAAAGCAGGCATGATGAACCTTACTAATCGGCCCACTCTCGTCGCCAAACATATCAAACAAGCAGCTGACGCGTTTACCGCTGGACGATTACTACCCAAGGTTGACGTTCTGGCGCTCCAAGAGGCAGATAAACGCACCGCCCGGACAGGTGGGCACCATGTCGCAAATGAATTAGCTGCGCTGCTTGAAATGAATTGGGTGCACGCTCCAGCCGGGATCCCTCGCGGGATCAAACCACTCGCTCGTCAATGGTGGCTCGACTTTGAAGAGCCAATCGAACTTCATGATTCCGGAGACACCGGCGTTGCCTTGCTGAGTAAATTGCCTTTAACGAATGTCGCGCGAGTCGACTTGCCGTGGTTGGAGTGTCCGTGGCGGCCACGACTCGCTATGGCAGGAACTGTTTCGAACGGCGAACAACAACTTCGTATCTTTAACGCTCACGTCGATCCGCACGCAGCGGCGAATGGACAGTTGGCTCAGCTCGAAGTGATTGCTGAGCAGGCCGCTCTAAGTTCGTTGCCCACAATCATTCTCGGCGACTTCAATACTCTGTCCGAAAAGAAATGCAAGGAGACACGACGTTATATCGAGTCGAGAGGTTACAAGTCCGCCTTCCCTTCCGGAACAGCAACATGGCGTGGCGCTGGAATCCGTCTACATGCTGATTGGATCTTCACGAAGGATGTCGTCGTCGAGCGTTGGGGCGTGGCGAAACCTTTGAATGTTTCCGATCACTGGCCAGTATGGGCCGAGATTTCATTAGGCGATTCTGCGAACTGAGTAACACTGATGCATATAACAAGTCGCGACAACGCACTGCTGAGGCAAGCACGACTGGTACGTGACGGGAAGGTCGACGAGTTGATCTTTGTCGAGGGTCTGAGGCTTGCCGAAGAAGCGTTGAATTCCGGTTTGAAGATTGAAGCGGTGATCTACTCAGATGAGCTACTGCGAAAAGAACGCGCTCAAACATCAATCAAACAACTTGCGGAAGTCGCAAAGCGAAGCGCATCAGCAAGCGAAAAGCTTTTGGAATCGATCTCCTATACGAAAACGCCACAGGGCATTGTTGTACTTGCCCAACGTCCTGTAAGCGGTGTCGATCAGCTGACGCCAGTTGTCGACTCAACTTCACTGCTCGTGGTCCTTCACCAACTCAATAATCCCGTGAATGTGGGTGCCATAATCCGAACAGCGGAGGCAGCGGCAGTCGCAGGTGTGATCACGACAAAGAACACCAGTGATCCGTTCTCGCCGAAGTCACTGCGTGGTGCAATGGGTTCGGCGTTCCGATTACCAATGTGGGCTGATGCTGATTATGAGCAAGTCATGGAGTGGTGTGACGCGAGGAATATTCAAACTGTCTGCACTGACGCGTCAGCTAAGACCTCATACGCAGAGTTCTCCTGGACGACGTCTGCGATTGCGCTCATTCTTGGGCCTGAGTCGACGGGATTGACTGACAATGAAATCGCCGCGGCGGAATTGGCGGTGAGGATTCCAATGAGTGGTGAAGTTGAGAGTCTCAACGTTTCAGTTGCGGCAGGGATTGTCTTGTTTGAAGCCGCTCGGCAACGCCGTCAACGTTGAGCGGCTTTAGGGTTTAGCGGAACCTTCTTCTCCTGCTAATCGCGTACGCACCAGCAACCAGCAGAAATAGAATAGAGGCTAAGACGAGCTTGAAAGCACGAGCGCTGACTGAGAAGGTGAACCCACCGATTCCGGGGCTGCCAAATGCGGAAAACAGAAGTGGGGTTAGGGCGTAAACAAGCAGCACGACTCCGACTGCCGTGAAAACCACGACGAACGTGATGAGAAGAACTTGGAAAGCCTTATAGAACATTGAAGATGTCCATATGCTTTAGAGCCTCTTGCGAGAGTCTGCGGGTGATTTCTCAAAGCTTTTGCTTCTCCGGCAGCTCTTTCTTCACTCCGAAGGAGTGCGATGTTTATAGCTCGACGCGACTAGCAACTCTGACAACCTAAAGCTTATCGTTCAATCTAACGCTTCTTAACGACAAGATTCGTAACTTTCTCAATGCACACCATCTGCATTTCATTCTCTTTCGGTTTTGTGAACGGACAGACAAGATAGTCGCCGAAGAGAGCTTTATCCTGGTCAATCTCTGCTCGGATATTTTCAGGGACGTTGCGATAACCCGGAACGGCATATCGCTGTTCGGATATTCCCAGGATGCGTTTAGTGCCTATTCTCCAGATACGCAAAGCAGGAGCTCCATTGTAGACCGAAAGCCTACCCCGCACAGTGAAACAAGTCCCAACCAACTGCGGATGTTTGCTGCACGGTTTGTCGTCGGCAGTTGCTTGAGATGAACGTGTCACGACGACCGCACAAACAAGAAGTATCGATAGGAAAAGGAATCGCTTGAGCATCTAGGCTTGTTCTGGTCTTCGGAAAAATGGCTACATGCTGGACCAGACGTTGAGGAACTCTATCTAGTGCGTCTTGGTCTTTGCTTGGCCGAGACTGACTTCACCACAGTATAACCACGACCTTTTTGAGCGAATGTTGGCTTCTGCCTCTTGATCGCGCGCGTTACAAGATCCACCACTTTCGGATCATCCAGGGTCTTCGCACTCTCGAGACGTATGAATGCTCCCTGAGTACCACTTCCCTGCAACAAACCGTCGGGATCCGGAAGAGATCGGCCATACATGAAATACAAATTCAGGCCACGCGCATACACGGCGAGTGAAAACACTACGTCTGAAGTTCGCTCGGTTGGACTATAACCGATAGCAAGTGCGTTGTAGTTGTCATAAACCAACTCGATCGCCGCGGGATAGCGTTTACGAATCTCGGAACGACAAGCACGAGTCAATTTCGCTATCGCAGGCTCAAACTTAGCTATGAAACTAGCTACCTGCTTTGCAGGTGAGATTGAAGCTGGTGTTTTCGGCGCGGACATCTATTGTTTGTTGATTGCGGGCTTGCCGCGCAGAACGTACTTCTGAACCTTCCCTGTTGCCGTCCGCGGCAATTCGGGAACAAACGTTACCCCGTGCGGCGCTTTGAAGTGTGCGAGATTGTCGCGTGCAAATTGTCGAAGCTCATCTTCCGTTGCGGATGCGCCCGCCTTCAGCACAACAAACGCATGTGGCGCTTCACCCCAACGCTCGTGAGGAACACCAACAATCGCAACTTCATGGATATGCGGATGACGAAGCATAACTCCTTCAACTTCAATCGAAGAGATGTTCTCGCCACCGCTAATAATCACATCTTTCAAACGATCGCGAATCTCAGCGTAGCCATTTGGATGGATCACTGCGGCATCCCCGCTGTGGAACCACCCATCGCCCATGACTCTTTCAGTTGCCTCAGGATCGTTGAAGTAACCCTTCATCACGACGTTCCCGCGCACGACGATTTCACCAAGTGTTTCGCCGTCATGCGGCACCTCGTTCCCGTTTTCGCCAACTACTCTGAGTTCACCAGACGTAAGAAGTTCGACCCCCTGACACGCTTTGACTGAAGCTCTATCCGATAGCGAGAGAGGGTCGTGTTCAGGTCTTGGTTCACAGATTGTTATGAAGGGTGAGGTTTCCGTTAGACCGTACAGCTGGGTAATCGTCCAACCGAACTCTCCCTCTATCCGTTCGATCGTAGCCGCGGCAGGTGGGGCGCCAGCGGTTAACACCCTGATTCCGCGAAGAGATTCACTCCGCACATCAGCCGGCGCGTTTGCGATACTGATTAGCACTGATGGCGCGGCGCAAAGCATGGAAACGGTCTCAGTCTTGATCAACTCGAACACCCGCGTTGGTTCGACCTTACGGAGGCAAACGTGGACTCCACCGACCGCCGTTACGATCCAGACAAAGGTCCATCCATTTGCGTGGAACATGGGCACAGTCCAAAGGTAATGCTCGCGGGCCGACATCGAGACATGAACAAGCGTACCTATGGCATTCATGTAGGCGTTACGGTGAGTGATCATTACGCCCTTTGGTCGCGAAGTAGTCCCGCTCGTGTAGTTGATCGTTATCACCTCGGATTCAGCAATGCTTACCCGATTGAAGTTTGGAGACGCGTTATCGAGCAGAGTTTCGTAGTCTAACCAGCCGTCCTTTTGTCCTTCGAGCGCAACAAACGACTCCACGTTGGGAAGTTGTGCACGGACGCTTTCGACCGCGTCGAGAAAATCGGAATGGGCACAAACAATCCGTGAGCCGCTATGGTTAATTAGATAAACGAAGTCGTTTGGAGTCAGTCGATAATTCAGTGGTACGCAGATCGCGCCGGTCTGAGGTACGGCATAAAACGATTCCAGCATCGAATGAGTGTTAGGAGCGATATACGCTACCCGGTCACCGGGTTTCACTCCGAGTGCAACCAATGCAGAGGACCATCGATCACATCGGTCGAAGAACTGCTTATATGTTAAGCGCAGCTCTCCGTCTACGACGGCTTCGCGTTCAGAGTAGAGGGTGCGGGCACGACGGGCAAATTCGAGCGGAGTTAAGGGAAGCTCCATGATTCGGAAACTATGAAGGATCTTTGTGCTTCGTTCTTCATAGTCACGAAGCAAATTACTAAGTACAAAGCACAAAGAACGAAAACCATATCCACAGATGTGGAAATAAGTCGCCTTAGTCAGTATGCCGCGGATTGATCCATCGCGAGCCATCTTTGAATTCAACGAAAGAAACCCAGACAGCTAGCGTTTCGTCAGCGCCGCAATCAATGCTAAATGTCGCCGGCGTATGATCAAACGAACTCACCGCTTTGCCTTCGGAACTAACAACTCTCCATCCGCTTCGTTGATATTCGCCACGGTATCTAGAGGCATTAAAGCCTACGTTAACACTGCGAATCTCGCGTTCAGCCGTGTTCTCAACCAGGAATTCAACACTTTGCCGCTGAAGATTTCCAGGAAGGGTATTTGTGGATGAGTAAGTAAGGCGGACAGGATCAGTAGAAGCAGTGTCGACTGAAAGAAAAGGCGATACAGAGAAGCGATACCTTTTCCTGCAACTCTCAGTTTCATCTGATCTGACGCTGTAGGTGAATTCTCTACACCGATATTTGGAAGTACGTGGGCGAAGACTACCAACGGCAACGCCTATGCAGAACGTTAATACGGCAACGAGAGCGCGAATAAGATACCGGTTCATAACACACCTCCTGGAACCGAATCGCTTGGCTGGTTTGGGCAGTTAGAAGCAGTCTAGCCACTGCCAAGTTGTCTGGCAACTACGAACCCACATCCGCGCACATTGCGTGTGGCTGAGCAGCCGGAACGTACCCAACCGGCATATCACCATTATCAGCTCTTAAGAACTGCCAATCCTTCGGCTTAAGCGAAGCCAGCAGTTCCTTTCGTGATTTCACTTTCAATGGTTTGCCTGAATAAATCTTGCCCATTCGCTGCAAGTTCTTTTCGGAGATTGCACCCGAAAACATTAATAGCGGCCAGGTAAAATTGGGGCCGTTCAAACCCCGGAGCTTGTACAGCCACATTCCAAGCGAACCGACTCGCCACGCCATGGGGCCCCACCAACTATACTGACCGGGGCGAAGATTCATCTTCCAACACTTCATCATCAACTGCCACTGTAATGGAGTTAGTTGTTTAGTCTGAGTCACGCCCATTTCCTTTGCCATTCTTGTGTCATGCAGTGGCGTGAAGATCGATGGTATGAGAAACGCAAAGAGCCCGCGTCGTTCCATTTCATATACCAGGTCGATCGTTTCCATTACGTCTTCATCTGTTTCACCGGGACTGCCGACAATCAATGTCATCGCCGGGAACCAGTTGTTCTCATTAAGTACTCGCAAGCCCTCGAGCACAACGCTTGGCCAGTCTTCTATCGAAAACGGCACGCCTTTGCTCGACATGATCTGCTTTGCCATTTTCACTGAACCCGTTTCCAAACCAATCAAGGGGGCAAGTGCTTTCTTTTGGGGATGACTACTCAGAAGCGGAAAGTGAATAGGACTCTTCGGCAGTAAAACGTCGGATAGTTCTTTGATCAAGAGCGGATCGACAACGGCCGGCGCAATCGTGCTGTGACTTAGCACGTGTTGTTCGACTCCCGGGGTGTTGACGATGTCCGAATAGAGATCGACGAGCGCTTCACGATTTGGGAAGTAGAAAGGCGTGTCCGTATGCACCTGGCCCCAAATGAACATGTCCTCCGTTGCGAGTGAGATCTGCTTGTTGCCGTTACGCACGTTTGCGCGCACCGCCTCCATTATCTTGTCTTTAGGCAGATCAATTTGCGGGTTCAGATCCGGCACACAGAATTTACAACGACGTCCGCAACCAGTGGTCATCTCGACGACGCCAAACGTAGTTCGTGTATCGGGAAATAAAATTCCTTCTCGATCGAGCGGATGCTTAACTTCGACACGTCGTGGCAATTCTTCACCCTGAATTGCTTTGCGAAACAGGTCAAGTGTATCCGTCGATTCACTGCGGCCTTCGACGACGCAATCAATACTTAACTCTTCATAGGTATCCGTTTGAATAATCTGCCATCCACCAGATCCGCCGACAATGACCTTGAAATTCGTGCGAAAGGGATTGGCTTTGATTGCGGCAAAAAGCTCTCGAGAATAGTGGGAGTTGATCGGCATCTTCGAGGATCCGAAGATCGACGTGTAGACTCCCGCAGCGAACGTTACGCCGAGTGGATTATGAGTCGAAACTGCCACAACGCGTGTTCTGGGGCCGACAAACTTGTGCAGGTCATCCGGGAAACACGCCACCACATCATCGCTTCGGTATTCACGCAACAGAGACTT
>DATEXA010000268.1:0-10581 GCA_035257465.1 Pyrinomonadaceae bacterium
AGCCACGCCTCACATCAGACGGCAAAGCCGATTCCCGCTCTTTGGTTGTTGCTCTTGCTGAGCAATGAACTCGCCCCTTTTCCGCCACCAACCAAAAAACTCCAAATCTTTGTAAGGGAAACACCTACGAAGCGCCGAGCCGTCTTCCTACAGAAGAATCATCTTTCACGTGATAGGCAAGGAATTCTATTGAGTGCACACTACGCTCGGTTTTGGTTTTGTTCGAAGGAAGTAGAAGCTTTGAAGGAATTAAGAGTTTTCATAGCTGACGATTCGGAAGCAATCAAACAGCAATTACGCAGAGCTCTTTCAATAATCGCGGGATTTAAGCTGGTCGGTGTTGCGGGGGGCAACAGCGAAGCCGCCGAACTCATTCGAGCGGTCAAGCCAGACGTAATCATCCTGGACATCCCAATGCCTCATAAGGAAGGCATTAATGTTCTAAGAGAGATTCGCAAGGAAGTAAATCCAGCGCAGATTATAATTTTTACGACCGATCCTTCGTTAGTTCTCCAGGAAGTCTGTCTCGAAGCAGGCGCGGATTTCTATCTTCAAAAAACCCAAACACGAGAGTTGATTGATATCTGTTCTAAGCAGTTGGCGCATATGTAGCCCCGCGCAGACTGCCTAGCAATCGCGCCGGCCTTTCTTTCCTGCAAGGAGGCTTGCGCGACACCGAGCGCGCGCGTGAGTTTGAAGGGGACAAGCGCGCTGTGCTCGGTGTAATTTCTTGCCCGCGTCTCCCCAGTGAGTGAGGGCGGCACTCAGTTGCCGCCCCTCGCAATAGATCAGCTTCATTAAGCAAACTATTAGAGCGGCAAGTTAGGGGCGGCCACGGAGCCGCCCCTACTAATTTTTGGCGAACAAGCCTCACCTGACATTACAATCGCGGCTGTGGCAATCAACCCAATCAGAGTTGCTGCTGTTGCTGTACTTCCTGTCCTATTCGTATTCCTGTTAACATCACGCACCTTCAGTCCAACACTCGCTCAAACTCCAAGTCCAAGTCCAACTCCAACTCCTACCCTCGGCATCGATCAAGGTTACGAAGAGTTCGACACACCCAACTTCAAATTCGCACTAGTCAAAGCCTCGCAGACTGTGGCTGCGTTACAACCCCGAGGCGCAGATGGTTTTGACTTTACACCGCGTGACCGGATCGAACGTCGAGCGTCTAATGGGTACTTTCATCTTGGTGACCTGACATTTCGTATTCAGCAAGGCGACACCTGGCGAGACTACTCCACCGCCGCATTCAGAAAACCAGTTCAAGCATTGCCAGTTTCCGGTCAAACGCTGGCTGCCGCTGACCTTAGTCCAACTCTTCCTCCAGATACCCCAGTCAAAGTCACACGTTCGTGGCTGTTGGATGATGGTCGCCTCGTGTTGCGATTCACTATCAGAAACACGAGTGACAAGACTATTGAGTTAAGCGCGCTCGGCATTCCTTTGATCTTCAACAATATGATTACGGGTCGCAGCCTGGAACAAGCGCACGAGACCTGTTCATTTGCGGATCCGTATATTGGGCTCGACGGCGGATATCTTCAGGTCAGCCGCTTGAGTGGCCATGGCCCAACACTCATCGTCGTACCCGATGGACAGACGCCTTTCGAGGCTTATCAACTACTTAACGAACCATCACGTCCAAGTCAGACGTTCGAAGGTTCATTTGAGTGGATGGTTCACACAAGGTCGTTTGCGGAAAACGAGTGGAAGGACGCGCAACAGTGGAACACCCCGACGTCAGCCACTCTTGCACCGGGCGCGTCGCGAACGTACGGCTTGAAGTTTCTCTTATCTGACGAAATAAGAAATATCGAAACAACTCTCGCGGCAAACAATCGACCTGTCGCTGTTGGAATTCCCGGTTACGTTTTACCAATGGATCTTACCGCGCAGCTGTTCGTCAAATCGAAACACAAGATAACCTCCATTGAAGTTGAACCCACTCGAGCGATCACGATCCACGAAAGTCAGGCTACAAATACCGGTTGGAAACATTATGAGCTGGCAGGCCATAAATGGGGACGTGCCCGAGTGCTCTTGAGTTACAACGATGGTTCGAAACAGTCGATCAACTATTACGTCATCAAGCCGGCAGGCCAGGCAGTATCCGACTTGGGCAACTTCCTGCTGACGAAGCAATGGTTCGTCGATGCAGCTGATCCGTTTCACCGCAGCCCGTCGGTCATGAGTTATGACCGCGAGACAAACAGCATCGTCACCCAGGACAGTCGTGTATGGATTGCAGGTTTGGGTGATGAAGGTGGTTCGGGTTCATGGCTGGCCGCCGTCATGAAACAATTTGGCCAACCCAACAAAGAAGAGATCGCCAGGTACGAAGCGTTTGTCGATAACGTTCTCTGGGGCGGCATTCAATTCAAAGACGGACCGAACAAGTATGGCGTGCGCAAGAGTCTCTTCTACTATTCGCCGGCCGAGTTGCCCCACTTTCAATACGACCCAAGACTGAATTGGACAACCTGGACCAGTTGGAAGAAGAGTGATGCAGAGTCGATTGGTCGTGGCTACAACTACCCACACGTCGTCGCTGCGTACTGGGCGTTGTACAGGGTCGCCCGCAATCATCCCGGGTTAATCAGGAACCATGAGTGGAGCTGGTACCTTGAGCAGGCTTACCAGACAACGAAGTTCATGTTTGGTCGCGGGCCCGATGGAAAGCGGCGTGTCGGTTATGTAGACCTGGGTCTGATGGAAGGCGATATCGTCCTTGAGGTTCTTAAGGATCTAAAACGCGAAGGCTGGACGGACAAAGCCAACGACATGGAAGCTTTGATGAGAGAACGCTCCGATCGTTGGAAGAAGGAAGCCTATCCGTTCGGAAGCGAGATGGCGTGGGACTCTACAGGTCAGGAAGAAGTCTACGCCTGGTGCAAGTACTTTGGTTTCGATGACAAAGCTGAAGTCTCGCTAAATTCCATTCTTGGCTACATGCCAACAATCCCGCACTGGGGATACAACGGAAACGCTCGACGCTACTGGGACTTTTTGTATGGTGGCAAGCTGCGAAGGATTGAAAGACAACTGCATCACTACGGCTCAGGACTAAACGCCATTCCTGTTTTGTCCGACTATCGCGAACATCCCGACGACTTCTACCTGCTGCGGGTTGGGTACGGTGGAACGATGGGCGCGCTTACAAATATCGACACCGAAGGGTTCGCGTCAGTTGCTTTTCATTCGTTTCCTTCCACGTTGAAATGGGACGCCTATAGCGGAGACTACGGTCCAAACTTCTTCGGTCACGCCCTGAATACCGCAACTTACGTGATCAATCATCCGGACTTTGGCTGGCAAGCTTTTGGTGGGAACGTCACGCGCAGTGGTGACTGGGTGAAAGTACAACCGATGGATTCGTTTCGTATGCGGGTTTACATCGCCCCGCTCGGCTTGTGGCTAACGTTGGACGCGGGAACGTTTGAGCGTGTTGAAATAAATACTCATACACATGTTGTTCGGTTGGGTCTTTCAAATGCGACCTCGATCACACCTGAAGCTCGTTTACGAATTGAACAACCAGCGAAAGTTGCTGGTGTGGGCGTCTACAGACCACGGCAAACGTTGAAAGAAGAGCGCGGCGCGTATGTGATTGGATTGAAGAACGCTATTACCTGGATCGACTTGAATGACAAGTAAAACCTTGGAGTGCGGTGCCCCTGCACCGCTTTGGTAAATCAACTCAAATGCAAGCGATTTCTATCTTTAATCGTTCGCTCGAATCGTGCGCACACCAAACACCGTCGGCGTCTCATTGCCACCCACCGCCTGAAACTTCACTGTTACTTTCTTTTTCTCCTTTATCAAATCCGGCGGCAGTTTATATTCAACATCGAAGAAATGTCCGACGGCACTTCCGTTTGGACTGCGCGCAATCGTTTGTTGCCCGACTCGCACTCCGTCGACGCTGACTTCAACGTCACGCTTTCCGCGCTCGTCTGAGTTGTAAGTAATAACCAGGACCATCGGCTTAGTCGGATCGATTGCCAGGTCGTAAGAAAACCATTTCTTCCCGCGCCGGCCCGGCCTGCCCTGCGAGCGATCGAGGTTTGTTTCTTCGCCCTGTTGGTTAAAGCTTCTTTCCTTTTCGGGATCGCCAGGCTGAGCGAATTCAATTGTCGCTGCGTCGAGTTTGGCCAGTCGTGTTTTCTCGGCTTCAATTTCCGCAAGCTTCGTCTTCCACGTGTCGCTTGTGTAAAGATCCCAATAAACCGAATACATCCGACGATGAAGTTTGTAGAACGGCACAAACTCCATCTGCTTCTCGGCTCCATCGGTTACCCGACCAACATCAACCGTGCGGAACACGCCTAACTCGTCCCGGACTGGCTGCAGCCAGGCTGTGACTGGTTTTTCGTCAGTAACAAACGATGGAATCGGTTCGGCGGGTGCGCCTCTTCGTTCCGGACCAAGATCACCGGCAAGTACAAGCGGACCCCATATCAGCGCCGCACGGTGCGGGTTGTCGGCCAGGCCTTCGATGCGTAACGTCTTCGGCAAAACCAGAGAAACGGCATCTCCAGTCTTCCATGTTCTCCGGATGTCTACATACGAACCTGGCTTTGAATCGCTAGTCATCAGCCTGCCGTTTAGTTTTACCTGGAATCCGGACTCCGCCCATAACGGACGACGCAGCGAAATTGTGAACGACTTCGGTCTCTCAACCGTGAGCTTTAAAGTTGCCGAATCGCCCTCCGGAAAATTCGTCTCCATCGACAGCTTTACGCCTTCGGTTTTCCAGGTGGCCGTCGAAGGCACAAAGAGATTTACCCAGAGTCGGTCAGTCGCTTCATAGTAAATGCCATCACCATGGAGACTGTGACTCTCCATTCCAGTACCCACGCAACAGGTGAACGCCCGATACATGTCCTGGTACTCGTGCCGCACGTTGTGACCGACAGGAACCATGTAACAGGTTCGACCATCCTCAGGATCGATTGAGCCGAGGACGTGATTGAAGAGTGCGCGCTCTTCAAACTCCGCGTATTTGATATCTGGATTGATCGCGAAGAGGCGTCTCGTCATTTTCAGCATGTTGTAGACGTTGCAACTTTCATCTGTGCGTCCGTCAACACGTTCTGCAAGTTGATCCGGCGGACCAAAGTATTCATCGCGGCCATGACCGCCGGTGGCGTAACTGTGATCGTTTACGACAGCGTCCCAGAAAAACTGTGCTGCTGTGCCGTACGCTTTGTCGCCGGTGTAGATGTACTGCATGAGCACGCCAAGCAACTTTGGCACTTGTGTGTTGCCATGTAAGCCTGCGAGTTTGTCTTCACGACGCGAGAGTGGATCGAGAACAGCGTGATGATCGAAGCGCTTTGAAAGCTTCAGCCAGCGCGCATCGCCTGTATCAGCGTAGAGTTCAACGAGCACCTCGTTCATGCCACCGAATTCGGTATTGAGCATCTTCTGAAGTTGGTTATCGTCGAGTTTCCCTACAATAGTTTCGGCCCACGCGGCAAATTTAGTTTCAACCTCCAGTGCGGTTTGGTTTCCGGTATATCGATACGCATCGCGCAGGCCGGCGAACGTCTTATGCAGCGTGTACCAGGGCGACCACATTTCGTTCAGGTCAAACGAAGCAGAGCGAATTCGCCCCTGTGCCAGCTCATTAAATTTTTCGCGGGCACCGTCCAGCGCAACCAGGTAACCATCGCCGTTCTTGTCCTGTACTTCTTTCAACTCTTTGACGATGTAGTCAGCGCGTTCTTTGAAGCGCACATCGCTTGTAGCCGCATACATCAACGAGACGGCCGAGAGATAGTGACCGGCAACGTGACCCGTCAAGTTGCGACCGTCACCATCCCATCCGCCATACGGTTCGGCTTTTGGTTCAAGACCGGCGCGTTTGCGGTAGTAAGCAAGCATGCGATCCGGCTCCAGCTTTAGCAGATATTCGGCGTTGAGATCTTGTGCGTGCTTTAACGGTCCACCCGTAATGCGAACTGCGGACAACGGCAGCGGGCGAGCGATGTCAGGAACGATGGGCTTTACTTGTTGCGCATTGACTGCTCCGGCGCAGATTAATTCGGCGCAGGTCAAGAGGCCAATCAGTATGCAAAGCTCTTTGAGTCTCATCGTGGTGAATCCTGTAAATCGTCGTGAATCCTGTCTTATGGAGCCGACGGCTTGAAGTGCCTTCGTCCTCGCCTGGTAAGTAGATCTCTTAAACTGATTGCTGGTCGACGCGTCAGCGTCGTCTGAATTTAGCCCGGCTTTTCAAAGCCGGGGAATCGGCACCGTCGTAAATTGTGTCGCGTGAGCGACGCTTGAATTCATTCGTCGCTACGCGACGAGGTTAGCAACCTACTCCCGGCGTTGAAACGCCCGTCTAAATTCACCGGACGCTACGCGTCCACGAGCACCTGAGATCCCATTACTTCACCAGCTTCCCATCAACGAGCCGCCAGATGCGAAGTGGATTCTCTTCCTTCAATTCATCAGGCAACGCTGCATCCGGAAAACTTTGAAAACAAACCTGGCGCGCGAAACGAAAAATTGCGCGTGTGCCGACAGATGTGGAACGCCCATCAGAAGTCGCCGGGTAAGGTCCGCCGTGTACCATCGCATGGCAAACTTCAACCCCAGTCGGGAATCCATTGAACAAGAGTCGCCCCGCTTTAGTTTGCAGCACATCGAGCAACTCCTGATGTTCCGCCAACTCTTTCTCGCTTGTGTGAATCGTCGCCGTCAACTGTCCTTCAAGCGAACTAGCCAGTTCCAACAACTGCTTATCGTTCTCGTAGGTCACGATCAGTGTCGTCGGACCAAAGATCTCTTCACTCAAAACGGCGTTTGCCATGTAAGTCTGAGCGTCGACTTTGAAAAGCGCGGCACCAGCTGCACAACTTGCTGCGGCTGTTTTCTGGGCCACCGTCGCGACACCAGATTGATCAAGACGACTCCCGACGCCTTTCTGATAACTCGATCTAATCCCGGGTGTGAGCATTGTTTGCTCGGCGGACCCAGCCATCAAATCACCGAGCTTCGAAATGAACACATCAGCATCGTTACCGGCTTGTAGAAAAACCAGCCCAGGGTTTGTACAGAATTGTCCAGCACCTAGTGTCACTGAAGCATGCAAGCCACCGGCAATCTGATCCAACCGAGTTCTCAACGCCTCGGGAAGAACTATCACCGGATTGACGCTGCTCATCTCGGCGTAGAACGGAATCGGTTCGGGTCTCGACGAAGCTGCATCAAACAACGCACGTCCACCCGAACGTGAACCTGTGAAACCACCGGCCTTAATCAATGGATGCTTTACTAATGCCGTGCCAACTTCACTGCCGGATCCATAGATGAGAGAGAACACTCCCTCATGTAGCTCACTTACCCGCGCCGCATCTGAAACAGCCATGCCAACCAGTTCTGAAGTTCCCGGGTGTGCATGATGCGCCTTTACGATGACGGGATTTCCTCCCGCCAGGGCTGATGCTGTGTCTCCACCAGCAACTGAGAACGCCAGCGGAAAGTTGCTTGCGCCAAACACAACGACTGGACCGAGCGGTCTCAACATTGATCGTACGTCTGGTTTTGGTATCGGCGCTCTGTTTGGATCAGCGTGGTCAATGCGTGCATCCACCCACGAACCCTCTTCTACAAGATCCGCAAACAGTCGAAGTTGATTACACGTCCGACCTGTTTCTGTGCGAATGCGTCCTTCAGCGAGACCTGTTTCCTGTTTTGCGCGCGAGATCAGAATGTCGCCAAGTGCTTCGATGTTCGAAGCAATCTTGCGGAGAAACGTCGCGCGTTGAACGCCGGTGGTTTGTGAATAAGAAGCAAAGGCTTTGCTGGCGAGTTCCGCAGCTTCGTTCACTTCTGCTTTTGTCGCGAAGTGATATGCAGGCTCCAGAGTTTCGCCGGTTGCAGGATTGAAGCCGTGTAAGTCTGCGCTGTCCGTCTGCCCACGCTTAAATCCTATGATCGATCTTCCCGTTAACTGCATATGATCTCCTTAGTGCTGGGACCGCAGGCGTCCTCGCCTGCTAAGTAGATTTCTTTAACCTCTGTTTGAAATGAACGGCTATCGAACCTTAGTTAGCAGGCGGGAACGCCTGCGTCCCAGCACTACCTTCCCAGTGCCGCCGCCTAAACCTCCGGCCTGTTCGCCAACGCATGCCGAATAACACGCAACGCTTCATCCAACTCTGCGCCGGCAAGTTCCAATCGCGGCGGACGTACGCGCGCGTTACCCATGCCTGCTTCCTGCTGAACTAACTTGATGAGTTGCACAAACTTCGGCACCGTGTCCATTCTCAACAAAGGAAGAAACCACTTGTAGAGCTTCATCGCCTTTTCGCGGTCGCCCCTCATTGCGTAATTGAAGAGTGCTACTGACTCTTTTGGCAGCGCGTTCACCAGGCCTGCAATCCAACCGACCGCTCCAACTGCGATCGCTTCAACAATGGCATCGTCCACGCCAACGGACACGGCCAGGCGGTCACCAATCAACTCACGAATCCAGGTTACGCGTCGTACATCCGTGCTCGATTCTTTGACTGCATGGAAGTTCTCATGCTCTTTGGTCAACTCCGCAATCTGTTCAGGAAGAAAGTCGGTTCCGTAAGCGACTGGGTTGTTGTAAAGCATGCACGACAGGTTTGTGGCGCGAAAGACTGAGTCGACGTGCGCTTTCATCTCGCGCCAATCGCTCTGGTAAACGTAAGGCGGCAGAACCATCAATCCGCTACATCCATGTTCCTTAGCGCGCTTTGCCAGCTCGACAGCCTCTCCCGTACTTAACGAAGCTATGGCGGCAACAACCGGGACACGATCACCAACTGTTTCAATAATTGTCTTCCAAAGCGACTCTTTCTCTGGGAATGACAGCGTTGCGCTTTCACCGAGTGAGCCGGGAGTCACGATTCCTGTGCAGCCGTTATCCACCATCCACTTTGCATGCGTGGCAACGAATCCGTGATCGATTCTCAGTTCTGCATCAAATGCAGTTGTTGTCGCAGGCATCACGCCAGTCCATTGCATTGTTCTTTGACCTCCAAATATCTCACTCACCCGTCATGCTCTCGACTCGCACCGGAAATACCGGCGGCCTTACCGACTCAAATCTCCAACTAAACAAAAACTCAGCCGCCGCACCGCAAATGCGTCCCTGGCACGGACCCATGCCGCAACGCGTGTGCAACTTTGCCGCACGCCACGAATCAGAGGATTCTAATCGCTCAAACGTTACGTCCTCACATCGACAAACAATCGTGTTCGGCGTTGCCAACTTCTTAAGTTCACTCCGCAATTCAAACGCACGATTCAGTGCTCTCGCAAACTTTCTTTGTTTGTCTCGAGCTGGGAACAACGCACGCGCCGACGTCTCTCCACCAGCAGCTGCAAGTCCCGCGATCTCGCCTTCAACTAACGACAACTCCAGTCCACCAATACCTGTAATCTCACCGGCACAATAAACGTCGGCGATAGAACTTCGCTGATACTCGTCAACCGTTACAAAGCCATTCTGAGTGTTGCATCCGAGTAGCTGCGCGAGTTCGACGTTAGCAGTCAGGTGAAATCCGCAGGCAAGGTAATCGCATTCCACCTCCCAGGTTCGTTCCCCCTGCTGCAATGTCACTCGCTGTAACTGTTCTTCACCGTGCGCCGCAACGGGCCAACATCCGTTCAGGTAACGAACAGCCGACAGTTGTCCCCTCAACTTCATCGCCTGCGAAATCTTTCCGACGTTTCCAATCAAGCTAAACCCAAAACGCGCGACACGTGTGCGAGATGCCTGTTCAGCAATACACAAGACGTTTGCGCCACTTCGCTTCAAGTAATCCGCGACAGCGAGAAGCAAAGGTCCACTCCCTGCAACGACAACGCTTCTTCCGTCGATCGGCAATCCAGTTTTTACCAACGCCTGGAGACCACCGGCGCCAAGCACGTTCGGTAAAGTCCAACCGGGGAATGGAAGAAACAGTTCACGTGCGCCGGTCGCAAGAATCAGTTTCTGATACTTCACTTCGTAAACGTCATTATCTTTTTCAGCGAGAAGTTCTCCCGGTGTTGTTTGTTCATAGACGCGAGCGCCGTTGATGAATTGAATCTTTGCCTGGCGAATTCTCTCAAACCATTTAGCAGCTTCAGCTGACGACGACTTCTGCTTTTCCGCACGCCAGATCTGTCCACCAACGTCAGGATTATCATCAACAACCGTAACTTCCTTTCCACTCTGCGCAGCACGATAAGCAGCAACAAGACCAGCGGGCCCTGCTCCGACAACCAGGATTTCACAGACGTGCATCTGCCTAGTCATCAGTTCTTATATCCATTCCGTTCTGACAAACTGTCTGACAGCTTCGGCAATGTGGGTCGAAGTCAATCGTGACGCGACATTCAAAACAGATTCCCATACCGCACAACGGCCCGCGAGGTTGACCGCTCACTGAACGACGAAACGACGACACTCCAGACTTTAGAATTGCCGCCGACACCATACTCCCGACTGGCATCGTTACGAGCACACCATTAACGACTACCACAACCGTGTCAGTCATGTCCCAGCTCCCGTGCGACTCGATTTGGCAGATATGGCTCAATCGGAAT
>DATEXA010000269.1:0-6382 GCA_035257465.1 Pyrinomonadaceae bacterium
CAGGTGTAATTGGCCGGCGCGTCATAACTTCAACCGCCTTACGTGCGCCACAGGAGCACACAGGCAGGCGCGGTGGACACTGACAATGGCCGGAGAGTCGACGTAACTCTCGCTTGATGATTCGATCTTCGAGCGAGTGAAACGTGATCACCACAAACCGTCCGTCGGCCTTTAAAAGATCTACGCTTGCTTCAACAAACTCTGGTAGTCCCTCGAGCTCGTTATTGACGGCGATACGCAACGCTTGAAACGTGCGCGTTGCGGGATGAATCTGCTTCCACTTCCCGCCACCAACAGCGCGCAAGACCAAATCAGCAAGCTCCCTGGTCGTCGCGATTGGTTGTCCCTCTTCGCGCTTCTCAACGATCCAACGCGCTATGCGACGGGACTGTCTCTCTTCACCGTATTCAAAGATGATCCGTGCAATTTCGGCTTCGGGAAGTTCTGCCAGGAGTTCCGCGGCCGTCGATCCTCTCGTCGCGTCCATTCGCATATCGAGCGGAGCATCAAACCGAAAGCTAAAACCTCGTTCGGCGGAATCGAACTGCAGCGATGAAACACCGAGGTCCGCAAGGATGCCGACCGGATCACTTTCACCGGAGTCGTGCAGCACCTCAGCGATATCAAAAAAGTTCGCGTGGACGGCTTTGAATCGATCGCCGAAGACAGAGAGTCGTTGTCGCGAATAAGCGAGAGCGGAAAGGTCTCGATCGATACCGAGTACGCGAGTTTCACTTGAGGCCTGCAGGATTGCCTCGCTATGACCACCAAGTCCCACCGTGCAATCCACGAAGAGATCTCCTCGTTCTGGTTCGAGGAAATTCAGCGTCTCTTGTAGCAGCACGGGGCGATGGGGCGCGCCCATGCCCCCCATAGGCGCAGCCATCACCACCGCCCCGTGATCTCGTTCAAAGAACTGGACAAAGCCGTTCTTTGTAATTTGAACTTCGCACTTCGCACTTCAATTAGATGTTTCAATCACAGAACAAAGTTCAAAGAACAAAAGCGCTCTTAAATTCCTAACCTTGCGATCGCGGCCTCGTCTTCTTCCGTGTAGGGATCCGCAAGCATCCGGGCCTTGAATTTGTCGAGCTCCCAAACTTCCAAATAGGTCAGGTATCCCATTACAGCGACGTCGCCAATGACTTCGGCGCTTTTTCTCAGCAACGGATGAATCAACACTCGACCCTGGCCATCCATTGTTCCCTGCTGGCCGTAGTAGTTCGTTCTATCAAGGAACTTCCGTCTCGCAGGATCCATCGATGGCAACAAAGAAAGCCTTTGCTCAATCGACTCCCATTCGGGCAACGGGTAAATGCGCACGCAATCGCCTGTCAAACTCGTGATATAAAACTCTTTGCCGTGCTTCTCGTCGATCAGGCGCCGGAATGAAGTGGGCAGCTTCAGACGCCCCTTAACATCAATACGAGCCGTGTAATTTCCCCGCAGCATGGCAATGGACCTGACAAGATTTGGTGGGTGGCCTAAAGGAAAAGAGTTAACAAATGATCGGTGTTGCTACGCGGTTGGACCCACTTCCGACCACTTTTGACCACCCGAGACGGATACTACGCTGGGGGTTTGGGCGTGTCAATAGATAAGTAGTGTTTTGTTTAACTATTTCCGAGGATCTGCCTTGCCGATGTTCGCCAGCTGTTTGCCAGTTACTTTTTACGCATACTAATTCTCGAAAGAACCGTTGGCTCCTGGAGTTGTCCTGTGCAGCCTAAGGGTCTGCATGTTATATATTCGCAGCCAAGCTTGAACATGAACATTGGAACGAGTAACGGCTGAATGGAGACGCTCTTCAGCGATTTCAAATTTACGGGGCTTCTCTTATTCGGACTGTTGGCCGCTGGAGCCAACGTCATCGGCGGTCTTCTTCTGGTTAAATCCGGGGCCCATCGTCTGGGCGAACGCTTCCTCAAATACCTCGTAGCCCTCGGTGCGGGCTTTATGCTCGCAGCGATCTTTATCGAAATACTGCCGGAGACCATTGGAATATGGGCACAGACACACAGCGGCGCTAACGCCGCCAAAGAAGTGGTCGGTGCGATGACGTTGTTACTCGGCGGCTATCTTTCGATCCAACTGTTTGAGCACACCCTTGCCCCGCACTTTCATTTTGGCGCCGAAACTCACCCCGAGTCGTTCATGAAACCTTCAGCGGCCTATACAGCTGTCGGTGGCTTGTGGATCCACACCTTCTTCGATGGAGTTTCGATAGCTTCCGCATTTCTGGTCAACTTCAAAGTGGGTTTGCTTGTCTTTATTGCCATACTTCTGCACAAGATGCCGGAAGGATTTACTGTAGCCTCGATTATGTTGGCCTCTGGGCGTTCCACACAGAAGGCTCTGATCGCAACTGCTGCGATCGGTGCAGCAACTCTCGCGGGCGTTATCGGAGTGGCGTTCCTGAATTCACGAATGACGAACGCTATCGGTTATGCACTGCCATTTTCCGCAGGCGTCACGCTCTATGTGGCGGCGAGTGATTTGATTCCTGAGGTCAATCACAAAGAAGAGCGAAACCCTACGGTCTCAATTGTCGTTTTTGTAGGAGTTGCCCTCTTCTATCTACTGCACAAGTTAATCGAGGGGTAGGCAACAACAGTGTCTGAGAGTTTCGTTGAATAACGGAAATCCATATTTGAATCGGCGCGCCCACCTACCGTTGGCGATTCTTTTCTTGTTGCTGGCGCTCGGATTGAGTGCCAGCGCTCAGACAAAGCTACAGTCGCCAGTTCCCTTACCCGTCCCGTTTACTCCTGTCGTCGACAACGCGCATGTCATCGACGCTCCCACTCAACAACGTCTGGGTGCCATCTATCAAAACCTGAAAGAGCGAGCAAATATCGAGTATGCGGTTCTGACTGTCGACACCACTGACGACCAAGACATTTTCGACTTTTCATTGGCTGTAGCACGTGCCTGGAACATTGGACCGGGCTCAGCGAAGGGCCAGGGATTTCTTCTCGTTGTTGCAATCAAGGACCACAAGTATTTCACTCAGGTCGGCGATCACCTCGAGGGCGAGCTGCCCGACGGTCTCACCGGACAGATCCAACGGGAAAAGCTGGTGCCTGCCTTCAGGCAGGGGAACTTCAGCAAAGGCATATACGACACGATCGAAGCGTACGTCGCTACCCTCGCTCAAAAGCGAGGCTTCACGATTAACGGTATCGATACGCGTAAGGCTTACAGGGCCCAAGAAAGACAACAGCCCGGAGCCGGGAGTTTGATCTGCGGCATTATCGTTCTGTTTGTCATTATCTTGATATTCTCGTCAGCGAGTCGTAGAGGTGGTGGCGGATGTTTGCAAGCGTTGTTTTGGGGCAGTCTCTTCAGCAATCTGGGGGGAGGAGGAAGCCGTTGGGGCAGTAGTAGTGGCTGGGGCGGTGGAGGTTTTGGCGGTGGAGGCTTTGGTGGCGGCGGGGGCGGTTTTGGCGGAGGTTTTGGCGGGGGTGGAAGTTTTGGTGGTGGAGGTTCGGGAGGCAGTTGGTAATAGAAGATCGGGCGGATAAACACAAATCAGAACCAAATGCCAGCCGTCATGTTTTGAATTCTCTTTCTGACTGGAGTTTATCTGCGTTCATCTATGGCTCAAGATCTTCCGCACAATTTGCTAGTATCCGTGCACACTAGAATTCTATGGTTAAGACAGTTGTACAGGAAGCGCTTGGAGGTCTAATCGACGATCTCCGTACGACGCATGGTGACAATCTCGCTTCGGTTGTGCTCTATGGATCTGCAGCTGCCGGGGATCACGTCGAACTTCGCTCCGATTACAACCTGCTAATCGCTTTGCATCGCATCACGCCGGATGATCTGCGTCTGGCTCAAGCACCGATGCGTGAATGGCAAAGACTGGGCCATCCGCTGCCCGTCTACTTCACAGTTGAGGAACTATCTGACGCCGGCGACGTATTTCCCATCGAGTTTCACCAGATGGCACACGCCCGCATCGTACTCTACGGGAAAGATCCTTTCGAGTTTGTCAAACTATCCGATGAAAACCTGCGTCACCAGACCGAGTACGAACTGCGCAGCAAGTTAATCCAACTGCGAAGACTGTACATTCCCGCATCAGTCTCCGTAGAGAAACTCTGCGATCTGATGAGCGACAGTTTGGCGAGCTTTGCGGCACTGTTTCGTGCCGTCCTGGTGCTACACGGTAAGGAGGCTCCGGTTGCGAAGCCAGACTGTGTTCGTGCAATAGTCAAATTATTGAACCTGGATTCTGGACCATTCGAGAGAATTTTTGAGTTTCGTGCCGGTGATGTTTCGCCACGATCCGAAAGCGAAGCGAACGAATTGTTTGGAGCATACATGCTCCAGATTGAACGAGTGGTAGAAGCTGTTGACGAGCTTACGCCAAGCTCTTGATGAGGAGATTTAAGAATGAAGACTCGACGATTGGTAATTCTACTCGCTGTGACTCTAATGAGTATTTCAGCAAGCGGTTGCGGCTACAACACGCTCACAACTAAACACGAGAACGTGAAAGGAAAGTGGGCGAACGTCGAAACCCAGCTACAGCGTCGTGGTGATCTTCTGACTAACCTGGCAGAGTCGGCAAAGATGGCAGGCGTTCAGGAGCAGGAAGTGTTTGGACGCATCGCGGAAGCGCGTTCGAGATTGTTGAATGCGACGAATCAGGCGCCACAGGGAGAAGCAGGCGACAAATCGCCCGAACAGAAACAAGCAGTGATTGATGCTGCAAATAGTTTCGGTGGGACTGTCGGTCGACTGCTTGCGTTGCAGGAGAGTTATCCTAATCTGAAGTCAAACGAGAACTTTCTAAAACTTCAGGACGAAGTCTCAGGTACTGAGAACAGGATCGCAACTGCTCGTAAGGATTACAATGACGCGACTCAGGACTACAACACTACACGGGCACAGTTTCCGACAGTAATCTCGGCGAAGATGTTTGGGTTTAAGGAAGAGCCCTACTTCAAGGCGGAAGAGGCCGCGAAGGAAGTACCGAAACTGGATTCGAATTCACTGAGATCAAATCAGAACAAGTAAAACTGCTAGGCCACAGATTTACACAAACAAACACGGATCAGAAGAACCCGACTTTAGTTTTGAGATGCTCTTCTGATCCGTGTTTGTTTGCGTAAATCTGTGGCTTTTTTTAAAACCCTCGGGAGCTGCACATAGCACAGTGATCGCAAGGCTTGCCGCCGGGCTCGACAGTGCATGTCTTCTCACTTTGAAAGAAGTCAACGAGTTCCGAAACCGTCGCCTCCTCAACACCAAAACGTTCCTGACTAGGATGAGTGGCGTTTACTCCCGTAAGCCATGGAGAGTGCATGCTCGGTGGAGCGACGGTTGATGAGTACCCTGCATTTCCAGAACTGACCTTTGATTCAATCTGCACTAGTCTGTTTTGTAGTTCGTTGAGACTGGCTCGCATTGCCGCGAGTTCTGAAGAGATGTCGCCGGCGTTGCTAGCTGAGGCAGCAACTGGCTGAGAAGAAACACGCCTTGCGATTCTGTCAGCCATCAAGCGTGCATGATCCAATTCGGAACCCATTTTCAAACGTCCAATCCGACTTTAACTAAAGTTCATCGGTCAACAAGTCGATGTGATCCACCACACCAATAATCGCGGAGTCAATCGCCGCTCCAGCTTTACCGGTCGAAGCCGTTGAGGCGCTCCAACCTTCCTGGACAATCAAAACTGTATCGCCGACTCCCGAGTCAACTGCATCGAGCGCCAAACAAGAATAGCTAGTATCTTCGCCCTCCGGCGTGATCTGCTGGCAAAGCATGACACGCGCGTTTTCATAACGCACATTCTTCTGAGTCGCGACAATGTTGCCAACTACACGCGCAAGGATCATGAACAACCTCAACAATCATCCGCAGATTGCACAGATTCCTCTGCGTAGAGAATTACTATCCAACAGTCGAAAAGGAATCGGCGGAATCGGCGTAATCTGCGGATGGCATTCTTCCCGCCTATTCATTAGTGACGTGCTGTTCCGAATCAACGATGCCAATAATTGTGCAGTCCGTCGGAGTGTCTTCGCGTTTGAATGGAAAGCTTGCTTCCTTCCCACGACACCAAAAAACCAGTTCACCAACACCGGCGCCGACAGAATCAATCGCGACCATCGGTTTACCTGACTCCTTGAGGTTGCGATCGAGCGTCTGAACTACAAGAAGCGTCCGCCCTCCAAGTGATTCATTCTTTACGGTGGCAACAACAGTTCCGATTACGCGGGCCAACTGCATAGGAAAATTCTCGCTTTTGGGCCTTAGCCGCCGTTCACTTCCACCGAGTCGATAACCCCAACAATCGCGGCGTCTACCGGAGTGTCCTTCATTCCCTGGGCAAGGCGTGCACTCGATCCGGCTACAACGAGTACGCGCT
>DATEXA010000270.1:0-4713 GCA_035257465.1 Pyrinomonadaceae bacterium
AGGAAGGAGCCGGCAAGGTTCGGCGCAAAGTCGGCGAAACGATCGAAGATGTCGGCGACGCCATTAAACGCTAACGGATTTCACCCCAGCGAACAAAAAGGCTTGTTGTGATGCCCGTCACACCAAGCCTTTTGACTTTCACGAACTACTCAGTTCGAACGTGCTGTGCGCCGAGTTCATCAAGCAGTTGCTCGAGCGTATCGACTTCTTCATCAGTGCGTGCTTCAACACCGATGAGAATTCCGCCGCCGCGCAATTCAGAGTCGTAAACCTTGGCGCGATACTCAGGAATGCCTGCGCCAATTAGCGCTCCAATCAATCCTCCTGTTGCACCCCCCGCGCCAGCACCTGCTAAGGCCGCTGCGATGGGTCCGGCAATAACGAGATTGATCCCCGGAAGAAATAACGTCGTGCCGACTGCTGCGACTGCGGCGATAACTGCGCCGACCGTGCCACCAACAGCGCCACCAATCCCAAGACCATCAGCTGCGTGTGTGCGTGTTTGGAGACCAAACTCCTTCGTGCGCGTTGCATCCGACATAAGCACACTGATGTCATCGCGTGTGTAACCGCGTTTTAGTAGAGCATCAACAGCCGCTTCTGCAGCGGTCTTACTCTTAAAAAGTCCTGTCACTAATTTAGTCTTAGCCATACAATCCCTCCCAACAAACAGTCTTCTATTTTATTTCCAAGTGGCAACAGTCGTGCCGAACGATCACTAGCGGTTTGTGCCTGATTCAATTGCTAAACAAAACACTCTTCAAGTTGGCTGTTTTAGTTTGGTACGGAATGTCCGACGAACTTTAGTTTGTCGAGGACCTCAATTTTTGAGGAAGCTTCGATTCATGCGGATTCTTCAGATCAGTTCGGCTTCATCCTTCGGCGGCGGCGAACGCTATGTCGTTGACCTGAGCAATTCACTAGCGGCACGCGGTCACGATGTCTACGTTGCTTTGCGACCGCAGTCACCACTTACACGGTTTCTTCAGCTTCCCACTGGAAACATAAAAACCTTTCCACTCCGCAATGCGTTGGACGCACAAAGCGCACGAGCGCTTGCGCGACTCGTCAAGGAGAAAAACATCGAGGTCGTGCATGCTCACATGGCCCGTGATTACTCGCTGGCAGCATATGCTTCCCGATCAAAGCCTAGACCTAAGTTCCTGGTGACGCGCCACGTTTTGTTCCCACTCAATGGCATTCATCGCAGAACTTTGGCCAAAGCAAACCGACTGATTGCCGTCTCGAGTGCGGTGGCGCGGCAACTCAGTAATCAACGTCTTGTTCCTGATCAAAAAATCGCGCTCGTGCCAAACGGAATTGAGGTGGATCGATTCGTACATGCCTGCAAGAGTTTCGATCGCACGGCATTTTTGATCGCCAACAATCTGCCGCAAGATTGTCTGCTCGTTGGCAGCATTGGCGAACTGCGAAAGTTAAAACGTCACGACGACCTGATTAAGGCGGCCAGGATAGTCGCAGACAAAGTGCCCGAAGCGCATTTTGTGATCGCTGGAGTTGATACGTCGTCTGATGGCGCAAATCGCAAAGCCCTGCTCGAACTCGTCAAGCACTTGAAACTTGAGGATCGCGTTCACCTTCTTGGCTGGCTCGATGATGCGGAGAATTTGTTATGTGCGCTTGATGTGTTTGTATCAGCATCGGAGACGGAAAGTTTTGGTCTTTCGATTGTCGAAGCAATGGCCTCAGGCACTGCAGTAGTTGCGACTCGCACAGAAGGTGCTCAAGAGGTTATCGAGGACCAGGTCACTGGTGTGCTCATAGACATTGGTAACGTGGACGGGTTGGCAGAAGCAATCCTGAGTTTATTGAAAGATCCAGATCGGCGGCGGTCTATCAGCGAACGCTCGCAAGTCGTCGCACAAAGTCGATTTACATTGAAAAGAATGGTGGATGAGATCGAGAAGGTCTACGAGAGTGCGGGGCAGTAGCCCGACAGTGAGGGAGGGCTCCGCGTGCTGCCCTCCTTGACAGTCGGGCTACCGCCCAGGCGGCCTGGGAGGAGAAGAAATGTCTGAAGTAGAAAGAATCAGTGATCAATTGCAACGTGCGTTCAACGGCCAGGCATGGCATGGTCCTTCAGTGCTAACTCTTATGGATGGAGTGACAGCGCAACAAGCTGCGGCTCATCCGATTCCCGGCGCACATTCGATCTGGGAATTGACCCTGCACATCGCCGCCTGGAAAGATGCTTGCAGGAGACGGCTCGAAGGTGATCCCGCGCAGCTTAGTGACGAGGAAGATTGGCCCGCCATTGAGGACACGAGCGAAGAATCTTGGCACACGGCTCAGCAGATCCTCCTTGATAGTCATCAAGCGTTACTCGATGCTATCGCGGCATTGGATGATTCGAAATTGGACCGGCCCATAATCGAAAATGCCGAGACTCCATTCTCGAGTGTCTACGTGACACTTCACGGTGCTGTGCAGCATGATCTGTATCACGCCGGACAGATAGCAATCTTGAAGAAGGCAATTGAAGGCGTTGCGCCTTAACTGATGAGGTAATTATGAGCGAACTATCAAGCAAGCAATGTGTGCCATGTAGAGGTGGCGTACCCCCGCTCCGCGGCGAAGAAATTACGAAGCTTCAGGGTCAACTTGCTGATTGGAAGGTTGTAAATGAGCATCATCTACAAAAGAGTTACCGCTTCAAAGACTTTCATGAAGCCCAAACGTTTGTAAATCGTGTTGGTGATCTGGCCGAAGAACAAGGGCATCATCCAGACATCTGTTTTGGATGGGGCCAGGCCGAGATCACGATCTGGACTCATAAAATCGATGGCCTCACGGAGAGCGACTTCATACTAGCCGCCAAGATCGATGAGATCTAAGTCGGTACCACCTCACGGTGGCGGCTTGGTCAACACTGACATTCAACTAAAAAGTTTGGGAAGGGAAAGAGCTGAAACTCTGACACTCAACTACACGAGGTCGGGAAGGGGGCAGAGCGGCAGTTTCTCTAACCTCTACATAGACCAGTCTAGCGCGCCCCCGCAGGGTCAATAATCTCTGATTGGATTCTGACCTCACACTTTGATTCTAGAGTTATGATTACCTGCGGGAGCGCGCTACGTCTGAGTAGGTTCAGATCTATGTAAGGACCGCTCTGCCCCCTTCCCGACCTTGTGTAGTTGAGTGTCAGATTGATCCGCTAACGCTCAGTCCTTCTCAACTTGTTCTACCCTGCCGCGCTTGATAGTCTAAACTCATAAGCCTTATCCATCATCACACGTATCGAGCGGAAGGTTCCTGGTATCTGCGCCCGCGGAGGTGCCTTTAGCGATCGGAGGTTTCGTGGCGGTCATTCGTCCATTTCGAGCTTTGCGTCCAAACAGTGAGCAAGCGAAGTTAGTAGCCAGTGTGCCGTACGACGTAGTCAACACAGACGAGGCCCGCGAACTTGCCAAGGGCAATCCACTAAGTTTTCTTCACGTGTCGCGACCCGAGATTGATCTTCCTTCGGGCACGGATATTTACAGCGATGCTGTCTATCGCAAAGCTGTCGAGAACTTCGAAAAGCTGATTGCAAACGGTCCGCTTGAAATGGAATCTGAACCGAGCCTGTATCTATACAAGCTGGTGATGGGGGACCATGAACAAGTAGGCATTGTCGCTTGCTGTTCGATTGATGAGTACGACGACAACACGATTCGAAAGCACGAGCGCACGCGACGGGACAAAGAAGATGACCGCACGCGACATATGTTGATGTTGAAAGCACAGACTGGACCGGTGTTTTTGACTTATCGTCGTCGCGCGGAAATCGATGATCAGGTTTCTGCCGCGCTATCGTCTGAACCTTTGTTTGACCTGACTGCTGACGATGGAATAAGACACACCATTTGGCGGTTGGTTGATACTGATTTGTTGGTGAACGGTTTTAAAAACGTTCCGCTTATCTACATCGCAGACGGACATCACCGGGCCGCGAGCGCAAGTCGCGCGCGCGCGGAGTTAAAAGAGCAAAGCTTTGCGCACACGGGGAAGGAAGATTACAACTACTTTCTGACGGTGCTCTTTCCTGACTCGCAATTGCAGATTCTCGCTTACAACCGCGTCGTCAAGGATCTGAATGGATTGTCGAAGGAGGACTTCCTGGCTGCGGTTAAACGACAATTCACGATAACTGAAGATGCTTCACCCGCGCCCAACAAGCGAGGAAGCTGGAGCATGTATTTGGATGGGAAGTGGTATGGACTGGAAATGTCGCCCGATGCAACTCTGCCTACAGGCAATGTCGCAGCCCTTGATGTAAGCGTGCTGCAGGATCGACTGCTTGATCCGATTCTTGGCATTCAGGATATTCGCACAGACAAGCGAATAGATTTCGTCGGTGGGTTAAGAGGAACAAGGGAACTCGAACGTCTGGTGGATGAAGGTAAGGCTGCGGTTGCATTCTCACTTTATCCTACCACTGTCGAGGAGTTGCTAATGGTGTCGGATGCGAGCGAGATTATGCCTCCGAAGTCGACGTGGTTTGAGCCAAAGCTTAGGGATGGCTTGCTGATACACAGGATCTGAACAATTGCTGATTGCTGATTGCTTATTGGCTCGCGTGGCCTTAGCTATGATGCAAAATCAGCAATCAGAAATCAGCAATCAGAAATAGTCTATGCGCGTTCTAATAGCCGACAAATTCGAACAGTCCGGCCGCGATGGTTTGCAGGCGATCGGTTGCGACATCTCCTA
>DATEXA010000271.1:0-7272 GCA_035257465.1 Pyrinomonadaceae bacterium
CTCGCGCTCTTCGATAATGGCAATAAAGGTGAACGGCATTGTTCCGTGTCGATCATCAAACCTGACCCGCGCGGTGTATTTTGCAGCGAACCATGGAGCCGACGTAATTAATTTGAGTCTTGGTTCTCCCGCTCCTTTCCGCAAAGCCGGACAAGAGGGTTCGCTTCATTACCTGCATCTCGCTGCCCAATACGCATTGGTCAAAGGAGTGTCAGCCGTAGTGGTTGCGGCTGGAAATGACAGCTTTGACTTTGATCACAGCGGCAATTTTACAGAAATTTTGTGCGACGTTCCCGGTGTGATTTGCGTCTCCGCCACTGGACCGACCGATTCGGGCCCTGGTCTTCTTGGACCATTTCTAAACATCGATGCTTCGGCCTTTTACACCAACTTTGGAACTTCGGCGATCAGTGTCGCCGCTCCAGGCGGCAACCTATCCTTTGACTCTTCTGGGAACATCGCTGGCCTTAGCGTGGTTTGGGGAGCATGTGCGGGTACAGATCGCCAGTTCGATGTGAGCGGAAACATCGTGCCCGGTCAGTGCTCGAGCACTGGTTTCAACTTTGCAATTGGGATTGGAACAAGCTTTGCCGCTCCTCATGTTTCAGGGCTAGCTGCTCTGCTCGTTTCCCAGCTGGGTCATGGTCACTCAGCTCAAGTGAAGGCTGCCATAGAGAATTCCGGAGACGATTTTGGTAAACCCGGCACCGAGCCGTTTTTCGGGAAGGGAAGGATCAATGTCCCGCGCGCTCTCGGCTTAGAGTGATACTGCAACGAGTTGATTGAAACCGTGAGGACACACTCCCACCCAATGCTAGCTTCCTGCGCATTGCTAACCAACGGACGCGGTGTTTGGGAGATTCACTTAAACATCTGTGAATCTCGGTTTTGAGGGCGGCACTGTGCATTGAAACGGGAGTTGAGGACTAAACGCCAATGCGATCGTTGATTCTTACCCCGATGGGGACGGGTCGCGTCTTTAGTGTTTCTGGTCTTTTGGTTGACACTTCCATGCCATGGGCGTAACGTGGTTCTCGAACCGAGCTGCTTACTCTCTTCTCAGATCTTCTGGAATTCCCCAGACTACTGGACGAACAGCACACATCTTTCTAAAGGGTTTCATAGCGAAACTTTTGCCGAAACAATTGCGCGACGCGGGGTTTAAATCAGACGTGCGCCTCTCAACGGTTAAGTCTTAGTTCAAAGACGATGTGGAGAAAATTAAAGGAGATCTCAAGTGATTAGTCTTTATATCAATCAGCGCAGAGTAGGCGAGGTAATAGTTCTTGACTTGAAGGGCCGCGTTAAAGTCCGAGGCAACACCGTGGAGTTACATAAAGCCATTCGTTGTCTGCTGGAAGAAGGAAAAAACCAAATCCTCATAAATCTAAGCGGAGTTACGCATATTGATTCCTGTGGACTGGGAGAACTCTTATCCTGCCACATCAGCGCGGAAAACCGCGGTGGAGTAATCAAACTTGCTCACCTTACGGAAAATCTTCAAGAGTTAATGGAAATGACAAAGCTGCGAACAGTGTTCGACATCTACAACGACGAAGCGACAGCACTTTCAAGCTTTAAGGGCCAGACTTTGAAAGTCGTCGAGCCTCAGCCATTCTTTGTCTAAGAGTCCGGAAATGAAGAATACGAACGAGATCGAAAAGACAATCTCTGAAGCGACGCGTCACGACGCGGGCCACTGGGCCTTTCTTCGTGAGTGGCATGTCGAACCACAAAGCAGTGATCGCACACCTGCGAACGGAGCTGTAGCGCCTAATGATGGGCCAGCATCGGAGCGCCGATCACATGCACGACGAGCGCATCAACTCGCGTACAAAGAGTGGTCGAAACAAAGACACGACTACTAGATAGTGCTTGCTGCTCACGCAGCAACTTATCCCCAACCGGGAGCGAACTCTGTGGGAGCAATAACGGCAGATCAATTTCGAAATATCTGCAACGGCGTGTGGAACGATCGCGCAGGCGTACTGGCTGACCGAGGTTCCTTGTCCGGGGAATCCGCGCTTATGCGAGCCGTTTATTGGCGACTCTGTAAAAGCGGTGCGGAGTACAAGAACGCTGACAGTTATTCGTTGGCGCAAACAGCGCTAACGTACGAGAAAGTCATCGGATGCGTCTTGGAGCTCAACGCAACCTCGAATTTCGATGGAGCTCCATTTCTCCAGGAACTACGAAAACTCTATGAGAACGAGGCAGGCAGCGACTGATAGGGAAGCGTGTTGTTGGAGGTAAAGATCTGATTTACGAGGGAGTGATTCTGAACCCAGAAAATGTTTGACTTCAAATTCATAGACGGCGATGCGACGCTTCATTTGGAGCTGATGAATCTCACGGATCAAATCCTGAAGGGCATCGAAGTGTTGACAGTGTTTCTAAAAGATGATGACTCGGCTGGGCGGGCTTCTTCAGCGCGCATAAGGTTCGAGCGAATAGAGTCGATTAAACCGCACGAAAAAGCTATCGTTAGTCACCGCACATGGGGCGGCGGAAAGCCAGTTGCTGCCCAAGACGATCAACTGAAACGGCTCGTGCTGGTACAAGGCAAATCAAAACCCTATGTATTAGATATTTCATGGCAAGATGCCCAGGGAAAAACTCGCTTCCAACGGATTCCCGTGGGCCATTAACAGAGTCTAGCGAGTTAAGAAGGTTAGGAACCAAATGATTGTTTGCGATCTCTGCACACATTACCGTGCAAGCGGCACCTGCGAGCTGGAACTAAAAATACCGAAGGGTATGAGTTGTCGTGAGTTTTGCCCGAGTCTCCAAAACTTTTGTGACAACCCGAACGACTTCGTTGATTCGAATCAGGTTATCGGTATGGCGACCTTTTTCGGCATGAAGGGAACAGAACTCAAGAAAGTTAAAGCAATGGCGGCGCGTGCCGAAAATGCAGTTGCATAGTCTGTATCAATCCAGTGTGAACTCTGAACGCCATTCCGTCTTCTCCTCAAAGGGCGGTTGCGCGCGCTTATCGAGTAGGTAGTTTTCCAAAACTAGATAGTCCATTTCCGTTCGCATGAAACAGCGATAGCTATCTGCGGGCGTACAAACAATCGGCTCGCCGCGCACATTGAAACTCGTATTCACCAGGACAGGACACCCGGTCCTACGTCCGAAGGCCTCGAGTATTTCCCAGAACAACGGGTTGGTCTCTCGGCGGACGGTTTGAATTCGTGCTGAATAATCCACGTGAGTCACCGCAGGAATTTCGGATCGTTTTACGTTGAGTTTCTCAATTCCCCACAAAGCCTTTTCCTCATCGGTCAAACTTCGACGCTTCTGAGCAGCAACATCGGCAACCAGCAGCATGTACGGACTGTCTGTGTTGAGTTCAAACCAATCTGACACTCTTTCTCTCAAAACGCTCGGCGCAAAAGGTCTGAAGCTTTCACGATACTTGATCTTCAGATTCATCACTGATTGCATTTCAGGAGAACGAGCGTCGCCAATAATGCTGCGTGCTCCAAGTGATCGCGGACCAAACTCCATGCGTCCCTGATGGAGACCGATCACTTTTCCCTGGGCAAGAAGATCTGCGATTGCTTCGGGAAGTTCAGTCCGAGCGCATTTCCGGTATCTCGCCCTTTTTGAAATTAAGAAGTCTCCGATCGCTTTGTCGCTGTCGCGAGGCCCAAGGAACGAACCTTTCATTCCATCAGCATATGGCGCCAGACCGTTTGCGACACTTAAACGTGCGGGTTTCCACGTACCGGTTTGTTCCGCACTCTGCCTTGGCTGGTCTAAATAACGGTGCCAGATCGCGAGAGCGATTCCGAGTGAACCACCGGCATCACCAGCGGCTGGTTGAATCCAGATCTCCTCAAAAGGAACTTCACGAAGAACTCGTCCGTTCGCAACGCAGTTTAGTGCGACGCCCCCCGCCAAACATAGATACTTCATCTGAGTCTCACGTCGCGCGTAGGTGGCCATCTTCAGGATCACTTCTTCCGTAATTACTTGAATACTTCGTGCCAGGTCCATCTCACGTTGTGTGATGCGTGATTCTGGTTTTCGTGGAGGCCCGCCGATGAGTTTGTCGAATGCGCGGTTCGTCATGCGCAACCCCTGTGAGTAGCTGAAGTATTCGTGGTTCATACGCAGACTGCCGTCATCGCCAATCTCCAGCAGTTTGTCTTTTATTGCCGCGACAAACTTTGGCTCACCATAGGGCGCGAGTCCCATGACCTTGTACTCGCCGCTATTGACTTTGAATCCGGTGTAATAAGTGAAGGCGCTGTAGAGAAGGCCCAGGCTGTCGGGGTATCGAAGTTCTTTCAGTAACGTAATCTCATTGCTCTTGCCGATCCCAATTGAACTCGTCGCCCACTCGCCAACACCGTCGATAGTTAAAATTGCTGCCTCTTCAAAGGGCGACGGATAGAAAGCACTGGCAGCATGACTCTCGTGATGATCACCGAAGAGAAGTTTCCATTTGAACTGCTTGCCGAGCTTTTTGGCTTTCCGTTCGTCGTCTTCTCCATTTGTCCTGGCGAGTTCGGTACGAATGAGATCCGGCATCCAGAGTTTCTCCCGCATCCACAGCGGCATTGATTTTAGAAATGATGAAAACCCGGACGGCGAATAATCGAGATAGGTTTCTAGTAGGCGGTCAAACTTCAGGAGTGGCTTGTCGTAAAAACCAACGTAGTCAAGCTGGTTGGCGTTGAGGCCTGCTTCGCTCAGGCAGTAGCGCGCGGCGTTGAGTGGAAATCTGTGGTCATGCTTGATTCGGGTGAACCTCTCCTCTTGCGCTGCTGCAACGATGTCGCCATCGATGACCAGACACGCAGCCGAATCATGATAGAACGCTGATAGGCCAAGTATGCTTACCACCTGAACGAGATTACCAATGAGTTAGAACAGAGTATAGATGAACGGAGCAATAGCTGAGCTCTTTGCGAGAACCAGCAAGACACCAACCAGCACCAGCGTGATGACGATAGGGGCGAGCCAATACTTCTTGTTCTCGCGCATGAATTGCCATAGTTCACCGATTACTTGTGCTTTTGACATCGATGTTTCTTAAAACATCTTCTCGTAGTGTCTATGATCCAGTTGTCGTTTCGAGTACGGTTGCCAGTATGAGTCTGAGCGTTTCGCACGCCTGTGTAGAGGATCCCAACCCATTGCTCGCTTAATCAAACCAATCGGGGTCAGAACACCGAAGAAAACAAAAGCCAGGATGATGCGCGTTGAGACATACGACATGCCTTCGGCGAGCGTCATCCAGGCTCGATTAGGGTAAACAAGCGCGCGCGGAATGATCAACGCTAACAACATCAACAGGATACCAAGCGGAACGACGACATATGTGGCGTGGCCAAACTTTCCGCGGTAGAACCACCACGCACCAAGGAGTGTAAACACGCCTCCGACAATCAGACCAAATTCCTGTTCTGCCCGGAACGAACGCTGTTTCATTCAGTGGAGGGTACTAGGTTGGGACGACAGTCGTCTACAGCGGACATGAATTTTCGGCACTTCGTCGTCAACACTTTACTGCAGCGTCTTCGCGGCTTCGAGAACCTGTTCCGGCCGCGCTATCACGAAAAAATTCTCAGTTACCATGCGCCAACGAACTGTGCCTGACGAGTCGAGGAGGAACTCCCCCGGACGCGCGATGTCTTTGCCGCTTGCCATCTCTTTGACGTGAACCAGATCGTAGCGGCTAATTGTCTCGAGCTTTGGATCCGAGAGAAAAGTAAAAGTGTATCCAGCTTCCTGGACCATATGTTTGCGAGTCTGCTCGGGCTCATCCACGCTGATCCCGACGATACGGATTCCGGCGTCGTTAAACTGATTCAGATTCTTTTGGAAACTTCGCAACTCGAAGTGACAGTTCCCTCACCAATAACCTCGGTAAAAAATCAGCAGGACGCCTTTTGGTGGCTTGTTGTTAAATGGCTCCGTCAACAATTGAGCTAGCGTGACCGGCTTCTCGTTCGCATCAGTGAGAGTGAAGTCGGGCGCCCTCTGTCCGACTTGTGGGGCTGCAGACGATTTAGGCAGCCACGAACCCATGACGAAGATCACAAAAAGCAACGCTGCGAGCATGAACACTCCAAACACTGCCGCCAAAGAGCTAAAGATTTTCGAGACGATTCTCTTGTCAGGCTTGAATGCCCGGCGCAGGCCGAGAAACAAAAGCACGATTGCGATTGCAAACAGGATGAGATTGGCCCACGGAAATTCACGCGTTATCGGCCATTGCACGAATACAAACGGGTAACTAAATGCCGCAACCAGGCTGAGGATAAATCCTGCCCAGATTTGCCAATTTATTCTCTTCATAAATTTGTACTCAGGAAAATGCGCCAAGCTTGGTGAATACTACCGTGATGTTCTTGATACGTCGCGTAATGTCTATTGGTTTCTTAGATGCGACGCTTGCTAGTATTGATTTTGATTCGAGTTGCAGCCACTGGCAAAATCAAGAGTCTTTGCCTCGGCTTACATCCGCTCCTATTGATTCACAGTCCGTTTCTTTTAATTCCTGCCACAATCCTGCCACAGAAATTGATCACAGGAATTCCATCGATCTTTGCTCAAGCTCACCGCCTTTCGACGCGAGTTTCCCATGGATGGAGCACGTCGGATTCTTCGGAGTAAAGCGACTGCACAACTTGCCGGGGATTCTTCTACTAGCAGTATCAAATCCCCGGCAGTTTCATAACGGATGTTTTTAAGGCTAGAGCAAACCTCCGCAATATCGAGCAACAGTCAGCAAGATTAATCATTTCGTCGCTCGTAATGTTCGTATTGCTTTCGACGGCGGGCACGAGCAATTCGAATATCGGAGTTAACCCGTTTCGGACGTTTGTCTTGTCTGAGTGGCTGATGTACTGCGATCTCAAGAAGGCTCGCTAAAGAAAGAATCGCGAAAATCGCAGGACGTAGTGTCGAGAAAGACTGTGAGCGCAAAGGCTGGTCTTTTTCCTGTAAGAACAAATACGTCCACCCATCAAACACACCGTTCCGCAATCCTATTTTTTTGCGGAGGAGAGAAAGGACTGGAGATTTTATGAAAGTTCACAAAACGGGGATTTTTTTTAGTGCTGCCTCACTGGCTTTGGTAATCGGATTAAGTTCCCTGGCTATACAGGCGCAAGAAGTCAGATGGGAATCGTTCGTTGGAAACATTCGAACCGGAGCCGCAGGCACAGTGGGCTCAGGTACAGGAGCGGTGCAAGCTGCGGGTGCCCCCTGGGTGACGCTCGGCGGCGACGCTCGTGTGGATCCCGCGTCTGG
>DATEXA010000272.1:0-22117 GCA_035257465.1 Pyrinomonadaceae bacterium
CGACAGTCAGGCAGACGCCACGCGCGAAGTGTTGAAACAAACTGGCGCTTTGGACATCGATGAGGTTCGCGAGAGATGGTGGGCGGAGTTGAGAGGTCACGAATGGACACACTACCAATCAACAGGTATGGACTTTCATCGTGATGAGCTAAGCTATCGGAAAGGCTTTGAAGCAGCGCAACATCCCGAACAAAGAGGCAGGTCGTACTCCCAGTCCGAGTCGAGCTTGCGACAGTCTTACAATAATACCGAGCTGGACAATCCGTTTCGACGGGGGTATGAGCGCGGCCAGGCTTATCGCTCGAGATTGATGGAGAAGCGTAGAGATTGAAAGACTTTCTTTTGAACGTTGCCGTACTGGTCGGCATACTCGGAGTCAGTGCTGTCATCACCGGCTGGTTCGCGCGCACAATGTACATACGCTGCCTGGCGTGCGGCACTCTCAACGCTCGACGACGTTCGGCGTGCCGTTCTTGCCAGGCAGAGCTTTGACCTTTAGCCAAATCCTATGACACAGACACCTCCATCCCCTGAATGGCAGACACCTGCGGAAAAAACCAACTACCACGACACACCTACTTACGCAGAGACAATCGCATTCGCAAAAAAACTTGCTGATGCATCACCATCAATCGAGTTCACGACATTTGGTCGCAGCGGACAGGGAAGAGAACTACCTTTGTTAATTGCCTCGGAGGCTGGCGCGTTCTCTCCACACGCCGCCGCTGAAAAAGGCCTCGCCGTGGTCTTGATCCAGGCTTGTATTCACGCTGGAGAGCCGGACGGCAAAGACGCGGGATTTGTTTTGTTACGGGATGTCGCGATCGCTAAATCACAGGCAGGCTTACTCAAGAACATAGTCTTGTTATTTATTCCGATCTACAACACTGACGGCCACGAACGGTCCAGTCCGTACAATCGAATCAATCAAAACGGCCCCTCGACAATGGGTTGGCGCACTACCGGGACGTATCAAAACCTCAATCGCGATTACATGAAAGCTGATACTCCGGAAACACGTGCATGGTTGAAGCTATGGAACGAATGGCAGCCAGACCTCTTTATTGATTGTCACGTGACGGACGGAGCTGACTACCGCTGCAACATCACTTATCACCACGAACATCACGCTGGTATTGATCCGAATGTCTTGGCGTGGGAGTGCGACGTGTTTGACGACAAGGTTGCAGCGGCGACTGAAGCGGCCGGCAATGTGATCTCGTGGTATTTGGAGTTCATCGATAATCGAAATTTAGAGCTTGGCACTCGGGACTTCAATGGCTCACCACGATTCTCGACGGGTTACGTTCCTTTGAGAAATCGACCTGGAATCTTAATAGAGACGCACATGATCAAGGACTATCGATCGCGTGTGATTGGTACCTATGATTTTCTTCGGGCAGCTCTTGAGGAAGTGAACCGAGATCCGGAGCGACTAAAAGCAGTGGGCCGCGCTGCGGACCAGGTGACAATAACTAATGCCGAAACGCGAGAGTCCTACCCAATTGGCTTTGGACTAACCGATCAAGCAACACTGTTTCAGTTAAAGGCGTTCTCTTACGAAACAGAGCAAAGTGATATCTCCGGAGACGTCAGGGTCGTCTTTGGCGGGGAGCCTTTGGACCTGACCATTCCGATGTACCAAACGTTTCATGTGACCGTCTCCGTCTCACCCCCTTACGCTTACATCGTCCCGGCACAATGGCAGGACGTCATCGAAGTAATCGAGGCGCACGGCTTGAAAACTACAATTCTCACCGAGAGCAAGTCGCTTGAGGTTGAGAGTTACAGATTGGTCAACGTCACTTGGCCGACCAGCCCTTTTGAAGGTCGCCACATGCCGAGCTTTGACATCGAAGTAGTCACTGAAACACGCGAGTTTCCAACAGGCTCGATCGTGATCCCACTCGCACAACCCCTGGCAAAGTTGACGATGAATCTTCTTGAACCTCAGGCTCCGGATTCATTTGTTAGATGGGGATTCTTCAATGCGATCTTTGAAGAAAAAGAATACGCAGAACACTATGTCCTTGAGACGCTCGCCCGCGAAATGTTAAGCAAGGATCCAAATCTGGAACGAATATTTCGAGAGCGACTGGCCAGCGATAAAGTTTTCGCTTCGAGTCCCTCGGAGCGTTTACGATTTTTCTACAGACATTCGCCCTACTGGGATCCACAAATGAATATGTATCCAGTAGGGCGATTGATGAACCCTATCGAGTGATCAGGTCGCACACAATCAGAGACGCCCGACGTTCAATCGTTTTCTCAAACGAGAGTGTCGGGCGTCGAGCAGGGCAAACAGTGTGCGAGTTTTTGCCTAGATGACCGTTCTCCGGCCAGAGATTATGTTGATAAGAAGCACCACCAGTGCTAAAACCAGCAAAATGTGAATAAACCCGCCAACCGTGTAACTGCTAACAACACCAAGCAGCCACAACACGAGCAGAATTACAAAAATTGTCCAAAGCATCGTTCCCCTCCTTTGTCGACCACGCTGATTCCAATTCGTTCGTTGGTACAAAACAATCGATCTTGACGGGAGCAACGACCATGCCAACAGCCGCATCTAGCTTCAGTCGCATAAAAAGTTCGTTCTATAGAGCGGTTTAGCGAGGTAGAAGGGCACGGGAAAATTCGCATCAACTTCGATGGACGACTTTCATAGCGTATGAAAACATGGCAGTCCGAAGCTTTGCGATGCAATTCAATTCATCATGAGATGTTTCTCTGGACTTCAGACAATAGCGACTGGTAAATTGTCGTTAGCGCTCGCTGTGGTGTTAGCTGGCGCATCGTGGTTTTGAGTTGTCTCGCTCGCGTGCGGGTCCTTCCTTCCGAAGTCCGTCGCTTTTCCTAACCCGATTTCTTTGTCTTCATAGATTCTTTCGCGATCTCAGCGGTAATTCCCCTCGCTGGACGCTTTGGAGGTTTTTTTTATGCCTACCCCCGCCCCGAAAGTTTCCTTACGAATGCGTAAGGTCACTTTAGCGCTGTCCCTCGTTTTGATATCTGTTGCCGTAATCGCTGCGGTTGTAAAGTACCAACAACATCAACCTGCGATCGAAAAAATCAATTACTCACAACTCTACTCGTTAGCGGGTGCGACGGGCGCCGTGGGTCTAACCGTCGAAGGCGAAACCATCACTATCAGAAGGCAGGACGGTTCTATAGTGGAAGCAGTTGTCACTGGCGAAACTGCACAGCACGAAATCGTTGAGCTGTTTCGAAAGAGCAATGTGCCGGTTGAGTTTCGTGCGCTACAGCCTGGCTTATTGGTTAGCGTGTTGAATTGGGCTATTCCATTCCTCTGCCTGGCTTTTCTGGGATTCGCGGGATGGAAGGTTTACTCGAGCATGAGCGGTCGCGGTTCGTTCGACCTTGAGAACCAGAGTGGCAAACAGACCGTAGGTTTTGAAGATGTGGCAGGCGTCGATGAGGCAAAAGCTGAACTCACCGAAACGATAGAGTTTCTAAAAGACCCTACTCGTTTTGGTCGGCTCGGAGGCCGTGTGCCGCGTGGCATCTTGTTGTTTGGGCCGCCAGGAACTGGCAAAACGCTCCTGGCTCGTGCTGCTGCTAAAGAAGCAGGCGTTCAGTTTCTTGCTGCTTCGGGTTCAAGTTTCCAGGAAAAGTTCGCTGGGCTCGGAGCTGCTCGTGTTCGACACCTCTTCTCGAAGGGGCGAAAGCTATCACCATGCATCATCTTCATCGATGAGATTGATGCGCTCGGTCGTCACCGCGGGCGCGGCGGTGACTCAGCATCGGCCGATCAAGACCAGACTCTCAATCAGCTCCTGGTAGAAATGGATGGTTTTGATCAATCGACCTCAGTGGTAGTCATCGCCTCTACAAATCGACCAGATATTCTCGACAAAGCACTGACACGTCCAGGTCGCTTCGACCGTGAGATAGCCGTTAACCTTGCAGACGTTGGCGGACGTGAAGCAATCCTGACAGTGCACGCCCGGAACCTGAAACTTGAGGACGAACTGGATCTGAAATGGATAGCACGCGGTACTCCAGGCTTCTCAGGTGCTGAACTTGCGAACCTGATGAATGAAGCTGCCATCGCAGCCACGCGAAATGGAGCAGAAGCGGTGGGACGTAAACATGTCGAGTACGCTCGCGATCGAATTCTGATGGGCGCTGAACGCCAGGGATTCATGATGGATGAAGAGGAACGTTACGCGACAGCCGTTCATGAGGCTGGTCACGTGGCAGTTGGTCTGGCTGTTGAGAACGGTGATCCGATACACAAGGTCTCAATCCTTCCGCGCGGGCGAGCGCTGGGTGTTACTCAATCATTGCCTGAAAAAGATCGATTGATGAAGAAGCGTGAATACCTCGAGGATCAGATTGCGCTGCTACTGGGCGGACGTGCTGCCGAGCAAGTCTTGCTCTCGACCATGACCGCGGGAGCGTCAAACGATATCGAACGGGCCGTCGAGATTGCCAGAAAGATGGTTAGCGAATTTGGCATGAGCCGCTTAGGTCCGATTCATCTCGGGCAATCAGATCAGCCTCATAGTCAGCACTTACTCGACCGTATTGAAGAAGCAACAAACGAAATCATCAATCATCAGCTGGAACGTGCGTGTACCGTGGTCAGCGGAGAACGAGAGTCAATCAATCGTTTGGTCAACTTATTGATGGAACGCGACACACTCGACGCTGAAGAGATTGCGGGGTGCTTTAGATCTGAAACAATGCGGGCAGCATAAGTCGGTTAGTGAGCCAGTGCGTCCGGGTGCTCACTGATCTCCCGGACTGCCTGGCTGCGGCCACGCCTTGTCACGATTGCCACTCCCGAGAAGATCAGCATCGCCGCTATAACCGTTCGCCAGTTCCATTTCTCACCAAGCAAAACAGGCGCGACCCCGAAGGCAAACAACGGTTGCATGTAAATGTAGATTGCTACTGTGCTCGGTGTGACTTGAGTCAGTGCCCAGGCATTTAAGTAGTAGGCACCTACTGTCGGAAACAAAATAATAAAAACAATCGTCAGCCAAACTGTCACCGGCAGTGTGTGCACCTGGGTACTATTTAAAAAGTAGAATCCGGCTGGTAGTGTGATTATCGAACCGACAACGAAAATCCATGTGATGACGTTGAGCGCACCGTAACGTTCAAAAAGATCCTTGGAGATTACGATGTAGATGGCATAGAGAAGGGAACTTGTCGCCACAAGTAGATTGCCTACCATGTTATGACGCGACAAGTCGGCGCGAAACGGATTGATGAGATAGATTACGCCGCTGGCAGCCAGAGCGATGCCGAGCACTCGCCTTACCGACAGATGATCGTGACCCAGGACGATGCTCACTAACAGCGTGAACGCAGGAATAGTTGTGCTCAAGAGCGTAGTGTTGATGACGGTGGTAAGTGACAGGCCCTTAAGATAGATAAACTGGTTACCCACAACGCCGACGATACTGCAGAGGGTCAGCCATGCCAGATCTCTTAGAGGCATGGAACGAAGTGGACGGAGCTGTCTCTGAACCAAAGCGAGAACAATAGCCGCACCGATGAGACGAAACAGCATCAGGCTTGTAGTCGACATCGAACGGAGCACGATCTTTCCGAAGATGGGCCAGGTACCGAAAAGAATCTGTACTGCGACTAAGGCCAGATGAGGGGCGAGGCGTGAGTCTTGGGATGCGCGTTGCTTCATCGGGTACGCAACTCAAAGCTGAACCGATTCGGACAAGAGATGTGCGAGCGGTTTCAGCTTGTCGCAAAAGGGGTTTTGGGAACCTGGCGCTCAGTGAGAATCAAGGTAAGAGCATCTAGTGTCGAACCGACAAGATAAAGCTTATCGGACATTTGATAGCAAAAAGATCGTGATACGACCGATCCTTCGTTGATTTTCAAACGACAAGATAAAGCGGGTTCTCAAGTATTTTCTTGACCGTCTGCAGGAACTTCGCACCAGTGGCTCCGTCAATGACACGATGGTCGCATGACATGGTCACGCGCATCACCTGGCGGACTACAACCTCGTTATCACGCACGACTGGTTTCGCCGCCATCGCACCAACTGCCAGGATTCCACCTTCTGGCGGATTAATAACCGCGGTGAACTCATCAATGCCAAACATCCCCAGGTTGCTGATCGAAAAAGTCGCGCCCGTATATTCTTCTGGTTTGAGTTTTCGTGACCGCGCACGTTCAGCCAGTTCTTTGACTTCACTTGCAATTTCACTCAGAGACTTTTGATCCGCAGAACGAATAACCGGAGTAATTAGTCCATCTTCAATGGCGACCGCGACACCAATGTCCGCGTGTTCGTAGTAACGGATGAATTTATCCTGGAACGAAGCGTTCACGGCGGGATGTTGAACCAACGCAGCAGCGACGACTTTTATGATGATGTCGTTGATGCTGATCTTTAGATCCGGATCAAGAGCATTGATTCCGCGCCGCATTTCTGCCGCCCGATCCATTTCAATCTCGCTGGTTAGGAAGAAATGTGGAACTGGCCCGATAGAAGTGACAAGGCGACGAGCGATCGTTCTGCGAATTTCGCTTGCAGTCTCGTCACGGTACGGAGAAGCGGAGGCCACGGCCGACTGTAGAAAACGCAGAGGTTCAACCGCACGTGGAAAAGTTCCCGTCTTCTGTGGAGCCTTCTGCGACTGACTCATGGCGGCCTCAATGTCGCGTTTTATTATGCGTCCACCGGGCCCACTTCCTTGCAAAGATCGAAGATCTAAACCTGCTTCAGCCGCCATTCGCGCCGCAAGTGGTGAGACGATCATACGACCGGATTCTGTTTGGACCGCTTGAGGCCTCGCGTGGCCATTGGCTTCCGGTGCAGGGGCCGGCGTCTGAGTGACTTCAGTAGGCGATGGCTGTACTGATTCTGTTTTGGCGGGCGTCGCTTCGCTAAGTAGGGCGGAGATGTCTTCGTTAGGTTCGCCTATTACTGCAATCAATTGCCCGAGTGGTGCCGACTCACCCTCGTTAATGAGAATTTTTCTCAGCACTCCATTGGAGAGTGCCTGCATCTCCATCGTCGCTTTATCGGTATCGATCTCGGCGAGAGGCTCACCCATGGAGACTTTATCTCCTTCTTTTTTGAGCCAGCGAGCGATTTGTCCCTCCTCCATCGTGGGGGAGAGTTTCGGCATGATTACCTTACTTGCCATTCGGCGTTCCTTCGCTTGAAAAATGACCGATGAGAAAAACCTTAGGTCGTAAACTACAAACTAGTCGAGATAAGCAACTTCACGTACTGCTGCGACAACACGTTCGACGTCTGGAATCGCCAGGTTTTCCAGGTTCTTCGCATAAGGCATGGGAACGTCGACGCCCGACACGCGTTTGACTGGAGCGTCCAGGTAATCAAACGCTCGTTGCATTATCTCTGCACTTATCTCAGCATTGACTCCACAAATTGGATGTGACTCTTCCGCCAGGACAACACGGTTCGTCTTCTTAACAGACTCAATAATGGTATCGATATCGAGAGGACGAATTGTGCGCGGATCGATCACTTCGCAAGAGACGCCCTGCTCGGCAAGTTTGTCTGCAGCTTTCAGGGCTATGGGGACCATGAGCGATCGTGCCACGATCGTAACGTCTGTTCCCTCACGCTTGATATCCGCAAGACCGAGTGGAATTGTGAAGTCAGGATCGTCAGGTACTTCCCCCTTGTTACCGTACATTCGTTCCTGCTCGATAAAGATCACCGGGTCGTCATCACGGATGGAAGACTTCAATAACCCCTTTGCATCAGCAGGAGTGGACGGCATAACGACCTTGAGTCCAGGGAAGTATGCGAACCACGATTCTATTGCCTGCGAATGTTGAGAGGAGACTTGAAACGCTGAACCGCCTGGCCCGCGAAATACAATAGGAATGTTGAACTGACCACCCGACATGTAGAGCATCTTCGCGGCAGAGTTAATGATCTGATCGGTAGCAAGAATCGAAAAATTAAAAGTCATGAACTCAACGATCGGTCTAAGGCCAACCATTGCTGCCCCTACACCCAGACCAGCGAATCCCAGTTCGGTGATTGGTGTGTCGATAACTCGCTTGGGACCAAACTCCTTCAGGAGTCCCTTCGTGACTTTGTAAGCGCCGTCGTATTCAGCAACTTCTTCACCCATCAAAAATACCCGCTCGTCGCGGGCTAATTCTTCCCGGATCGCTTGATTCAGCGCTTCTCGCATCGTGATTAGCGGCATTTTCGTTTTTAGCGCGTCCTATTCCTGGAGGGATCAATCGGATTAGCGTAGATGTCAGTGTAGAGTTCTTCTGGAGCAGGGAACGGACTTTCTTCTGCAAAGCGTACGGCTTCCCCTACCTGTTGACGAGCCTCAGAGTCAATCTGCTCGAGTTGCTGGACGTCGGCTATCTTCTTTTCTTTTAGTGTTGCCGAAAATAGTTTGATTGGATCTCGCTCCTGATACCTTTCGATTTCTGCGCGTGTTCGATAGTTACCTGGATCAGACATTGAGTGGCCCATGAAACGATACGTCCGGACTTCCAACAAAGTAGGAAGATAATCCTTTCTTCCACGTTCGACAGCTCGGGCTGTGGCTTCTCGAACCGCGAAAACATCCATTCCGTCGACAAACTCGGACGCCATCTCGTAAGCAGAAGCCTTTTGCGAAACATCACGGAGAGACATAGCACGCGCCAACGATGTTCCCATTCCGTACTGATTGTTTTCGCAAATGTAAATGCAGGGAAGCTTCCAAAGCTGCGCCATGTTAAGCGACTCGTGAAATGCTCCCTGATTGACGGCGGCTTCGCCGAAGAAACACAGAGTCACCTGATCGGTACCTTGATACTTTGAAGCGAAGGCTGCCCCAGTCGCCAGAGGAATCTGACCACCGACGATTCCATGTCCTCCAAGAAAATTCACATTCTTATCGAACATGTGCATTGAGCCGCCCTTACCTTTGGAGCAACCGGTTGCTTTGCCATAGAGCTCGGCCATGACAGACCCAGGTGACATTCCTTTTGCCAGTGCGTGACCATGTTCGCGATAACTGGTAAGCACATAGTCATCTTTCCTTATCGCCGAGAGAGCGCCAACTGCAACGGCTTCCTGACCGATGTACAGATGACAGAAGCCGCCAATCTTTCCGGCGCTATAAAGTTCGGCTGATTTCTCTTCGAATCGTCGAATCAAAATCATCTGCCGGTAGAGGTCGATCAGGGTTTCGTTATTGAGGCCGGCGAGCCGGTCTTTCTGTAGTTCTTTAGCCGCGTCTCGTTCACTGCTCAGCGCCTTGCGGTCAACCTGGGGAGAGTCGACGACGCCAGTTGAGCCTTGCTCTTCAGCACTCGCGGCGGAGATTGGTTCTGCAGTTTGTTTACTCATGAGTCAGGCGAACTTACCCTAAATAATGCCCGCACGGGAGCGGGCTCTTGATCCGTTAATTCCTTGTGATTTTACTCAAGAACTGTGGTGTTGAATTATACGCGAGATATACGAAGCGGCGCAAAAGAGCTTAAATAACTACTGGTTCAGCTTTAATCTTTCGCATTCTCACGGTAAGAAAAAGAAACTGAGATTACGCCCCTTTCACATTTTTACTTTTCAAACCATCTCATCGTTAGTCGAACGCAAAAGAAAAAGCACGCGCTAAACTTAGTGCGTGCTAATAAATCAGCCGTGTCCCAGTGCTCTTTAGGTCATCGCATCAATCGATTCCCGGGGCGTGCTCGCAATCGTTAGCACGGTTTTTCTTGCGTGTTTGTTGCGCTGCATGTTGCGCGCGGCGGCCGTTAGCAACTCTTCTGTAGTCTCTCCGTCATCCGGGAACGCTGCAAAGCCTACGCTGAGTCCTAAACCAATCATTGTTCCTGGGCGCACTGAGAAAAGTTGTTCCTCCACGGCATTACGCATTCTGTCGGCTACGGTAGTGGCCATTGCACTCGAAGCCATTGGCATGATGGTCACAAACTCGTCACCCGCATACCGAGCCAACATATCCATCTGTCGTAGTTCACGTCTTAATACGGCCGCTACACTCGCCAGCAATCTGTCTCCGATCGAATGTCCATACTTATCGTTGATCACTTTGAAGTCATCGATATCCATGCAGAGAACTGCGAGCGATTCCCGATTCAGTCGTTGGCACTCGGCAATTCGTTGTTCGAGCATCATGTAGAAACTGCGTGCGTTGGGTAGATCGGTCAGGGGATCGATAAGCGCGCTCTCTCTTGTCTTCTCGTAGGTCAGCGCGTTATTCAAAGCACTTGATGCATGCTGGCAAACGGACTCCAACAGCCGAACATGCTCTCTCGTATAGGAAGTACGACTCTTTGAGTAGAGCGAGATGGCCCCGAAGGCGCCGTCTTCTCGAACCAACGGTGAAACCAGGACTCCGCGATATTGCTTTGCTAACTCATCAGGCAGACCAACAAAATCCAGCTCCGGCGAGGCATTGCACATTGAACGAGAGTTAGCGATGACCCAACCGGTGATTCCGTCACCAATGTTCATTCGCCGTTTCAAGAACAACTCTGCATCCTCGCCTACGGCGTGCGCCGCGGTAGCTTTGCCTGAGCGCTCATCGACGAGGAAGATGATGCAGCTGTCGAAAGGCACGATGGCTTTTAGTTTGTTCGTGACGAGCGTAACGGTGTCGTGAAGGTTCAGCGACGACCCTATCGTTTGTGCTATCTCATGCAGAGCGAAGACTTCCCGCTGTGCCTCACTGATTGAACGAAATCCTGACGCCTCCACATCTGTTGTGCCAAGAATGTCTGAGGCTAAACCGGCATCGGGTTTCGTCTTCGTCTGGGTATCCAGCGAGGGCGTATCGGATGCTACCTGTTCTTGAATGTCTTCAGAACCGATCAATCGATCAAACTCTTCAACGTGTTGTACAAATCTGTCGACTACGTAAGGATCAAACGAAGTACCCACCATGCTTTTTAGCAACGCCAGTGACTCTTCGCGTTTCATACCCTTGCGGTAAGGTCGATCGCATCGGGTGGCGTCATAAAAATCCACGACTGAGATAATGCGGGCGACAAGTGGAATACCTTCACCCTTTAGACCTTTTGGATATCCACTTCCATCCCACTTTTCGTGGTGATAACGAACGATACTTTCGACTGGATAAGGGAAGTTGACGCGTTTCAAGATGTCACCACCAACCGATGGATGAATCTTCATCTTTGCGAATTCAGCTTCAGTGAGTTTGCCCGGCTTGTTGAGAATGTATTCAGGAACTGCGAGCTTTCCGATGTCGTGAAGCAAAGCTCCGGCGTGCAGCGCCTGAACTTCTGACTTAGTTACATTGAAAAGTTTGCCCATCTGAGTCGCATAGATTTGTGTCCGTCGCACGTGACCGTGAGTCGTTTGATCCTTCGCATCGATCGCGATTGCCAGCGACTCAATCGTGTTCATATGAATTTCGGCCATCTCTTCGATGTGCCGACGGTGTTCGGCCTCGGCACGTTTGACCTCTTCGAGTCTACTTTCATTGAAGCGATAGAGGAGATGTGCAAGCGCCAGGATCAAGAGGCCAAGGAGTCCATAAGCGAGGTCGCGATAAAGAATCGAAAGGTAGAGGAGAACCGCAGATGCAGCTCCGGCAAGTTGAGTAGTTAGAGTCCAAACTATACTTTCGGGTGAGGGAATCAGTCTGAACTTACCCGCATCGAAACTCAGGAACCAGGTCGTTGCTATAGTTGTAAGTGAGTACTGAAGTAACGCTAACGTGAACAACGGAACTAGGAGCGTATTGAGCGGAACGGCGTTGTCTAATGCCGGATCGACCGTGCCGGCAAAGAAGTTCACGAGTAGACCGTAGAGCGACGCGGAGACGAAGGTCGAGATTACCGCCATCGCCGTTGTGAAGATCATCTCCCGTCGAGTGGCGAGACGATAGGTCGACAAGAAACCCACAAGTGCGGCGAGCAGTACGGCAGGACCAGGAGCATTCAAAGGAGGACCGGCATAGAGAATTATCGCCAGAAAGACAAATGCATCGGCAATCGACTTTCGATAGCGGTGAACTCCGTCGGTACTGGTCACTGAAACAGTAAATCGACTAACCGCGACTGTCAGGACGAAGAGAACTACCCATGATGCAAGACTGGCGCTTCCTGATAGAGGTAGTTCCAACGTGACCGGAATACCCGAAAGCAGAGCGCCCAAGCTGATCACCGCAATCGGCGCCAGGAGAGCCGTACTCTTCCAGTTAGTAGTGCGCATCTCTTAAACGAATGTCCCTTCCCGCTGTGGATTTCAGTATCCGCTGACTCGCGGCCCCGTAACGGAATAGAACAGGAGTATCTCTTAACCTATTTCTCTTTGGGAGGTTGACCAGAGTTGGCCGAGTGCCAACGCCGTTTGGCACGAGGCTAAATATAAGGTTTAGAGCGGTTGAGGTCAAGCAAATGCTTAGGTTGATTTGGCCAATTGCTCGGCAAGTGCGGCTAGGTCAGTTACGGGTTGCTGACAAACGTAGTTCTGACACACATAGGCAGTGGTTTTTGAGCCCACTGCCTGACGATTTTGAAGAAGAGCCATGATTTCCGCGCCTTCGGAAGCTGCTCCTATTTGCGCCGCGATTGCCTTGTTGGGGAGGTAATTGCGCCAAGCCTCACGAATAAAATCTCGGACAGAGGCCGGTTCAGAGCCAACAATTGCAACTTCCCGCGGGTTCGACAGCAAGAAATCAACTGCAGCAAGTGCGTAACCGAATCCGGAAGGGTACTTCCTAGCAGAATCGGCGACCTCCCGCAGCACTGAAATAGCCAGGTTCCTGTAATCCTGGTTGTCGGTAAGAACACCCAGCCGCAAAAGGACGTTGACAGCTACTGAGTTTCCAGAAGGAGTCGCGTTATCGAAGTAGTCTTTTGAACGTACGATGAGGTTCTCGTGACTCTTACCGGTAAAGAAAAAGCCACCATCTTGCGAGTCCCAGAATTCTTCGATCATTCGTTGAGTCAGCGTGCGCGCTTCGTTTATCCATTCAAACTCACCAGTCGTTTCATACAAAGTCACCAGCCCTTCAATTAAGAACGCATAGTCTTCCAGATAGGCGTTGTACTTGGCGACACCGTCTTTATATGTTCTTAAAAGTAAACCGTCGCGTAGGAGGTTCGACAAAACAAAACGCGCATTACGCCTGGCTGCTTCCATATAGTCTGGTCGGTCAAGCACAATTCCCGCCTCGGCGAAACTTGCGAGCATCAAGCCGTTCCATGCTGTCAGTATCTTCTCGTCTCGATCCGGTTTAACTCGTCGTTCTCGCGCTTCAAACAATATGCGTTTGCTGCGATTTAGAGATTGGGTCAGTTCAACTTCTGTGACACTAAGTTCAGACGCAACGACGTCCTTTGGCCGTCGAACGTTGAGAATATTCCTGCCCTCAAAATTTCCGGCTTCGGTGACGTCGTAGTAAGTTGCGAAGAACGACGCGTCTTTCTCTTCGAGTAGCGATTTGATTTCAGCAGTGTCCCAGACGAAGAATTTGCCTTCGTGTCCTTCGGAATCGGCATCTTGCGTCGAATAAAACCCGCCTTGAGAACATGTCATCTCCCGAAGGACGTAGTCGAGAATTCCTTCAGTAGTTTCAAGTGCGAGCGGATCTTGAGTGACCTGGAAGTAGTGCAAGTAGAGTCGAGAGAGCAGGGCATTGTCGTATAGCATTTTCTCGAAATGCGGAACCAACCATTTGGCATCGGTCGAGTATCGATGAAAACCGCCGCCGAGCTGGTCGTACATTCCGCCACGCGCCATCTTTTGAGTTGTATGGCGAACCATGTCGAGAGCTTCACTGTTGCCCGTTCGTACATACGTACGAAGCATGAACTCGAGAGTCATGGCAGGCGGGAACTTTGGTGCGCCGCCAAAACCTCCATTCACCGAATCATACGTGCGAACGATGCCGACCTGGGCCGCGTCGAGAAGTTCCTTTTCAAGAGGTTGATCCGAAGCGTTGGTTGCACTTAGTCGTTGCAACTCTTGCAGCAACGATGATGAGGTGTCTGCGATCTCACTACGACGATCGCGGTATGCTTCGGCAACGCTGATGAGCACGCGAGGAAAGCCCGGCATGTTGTAACGATCCTGCGGAGGAAAATAAGTACCGCCATAGAAGGGGACTGCGTCCGGGGTTAGAAAGACTGTCATTGGCCACCCACCGTGATGGGTCATCATTTGAACCGCATTCATGTAAATCTGATCCAGGTCAGGTCGCTCCTCGCGGTCAACCTTGATGTTCACAAAGTTTTCGTTCATGAGTTGTGCGATTTGTTCATCTTCGAAGGACTCATGCGCCATCACGTGACACCAATGGCAGGCTGAGTAGCCAATGCTTAACAGCACTGGTTTATTTTCGGAGTGTGCCTTCGCAAACGCCGCATCTCCCCACGGGTACCAGTCGACCGGGTTATGCGCATGCTGCAGCAAGTAGGGACTGCTCTCGTGGATGAGATGGTTTGTAAACTCCGGTTGTTCGCTTGTGCCTGCGTGATCTCGCAATTGCTTACTCCTTGAACCAGTATTTTGTCTTCTTTGCCCAGGTGGTGTTTGCATATTTTCGATGCAACAGATCAAACGCCGCTTTCGACCAACGACCGGTGTCCTTATCAGTGCAGCCATAGCGTGTCGCATTGATGGCAAGGTGCAGCGCTTCAGGCACTCGCGGATCTGTGGGGTTACTGTTTGCGAATTGAATAACTTGTTTGCACAGGTAGTCTGGCATAGCGCCGAGACTGCTTAGCGCGGCCCATTCTTTCTTTCCGGCTGCACGTTGCGCATCAGTAAGGAAGTACGGTCCGTGAATGCTGCTGCTGGTGAATGACGTGCGTTCATCAGTCTCCGGTGAAATCCCTTCTGGTGGAGAAATGGTTGTTGCGGTGCACCACCAATTGTCTCTGTAGATGTCCTGTTTGCTGAGTGGGCTCTCGCGGCCAACACCCTGATCAATGACTGGTTCGAGACCAGGATTCTTTAGCCACGTGTAAAGCGCGGAAAACCTTTTCGCATCAGGCTCGGTGGTCTTCTGAAAATCATCCAGTCCAGAGGTCAGATCAGGAGCCAGAGCTTTCAGAGTGGGAACAAGTTCATCTGCAGTTTTGTTGTCTCCACCGAGAACGGCCCTCATCCATGCGGCTTGTGCAATGTCAAGCCGCAAATGTGTTGGCAACGATCGGGAGGCCGCAGCTTCCTTCCAGAGACTCAGCGGAACTTGCGTATTAAGAACTTTCGCAGCGTCGAAGTCGAAGAATGGGCGTCCGATCTGTCCTTTGTTCTCCTCAGTCAGATCGGAGAGTTCGGCAGGAATCTCACGACCATCTTCATTCCAGCTTAGGGCAGCAGGTATTCGTGGGGCACGATTGAGGAAGTCCGATAGATCGCTCGCAACCATCATGCGTTCGCTGATCAATAAGTTCAAAGACGACGGGTCAAATTGGGAACGATTGTTTTTTAGAAGTTCATCGAGATGCGTGCGAGCTTCCGCAATTTTGCCTGACTCCATTAACAGTCGAACTGCGTGGAACTGAGCTGAGGCGAATCCATGGGAATTAGGCTTCACGCTCAATCCGCTTTGTATCAAGTCTGCAATCTCCGAGCTCTTGCCGTTTGCCTTCGATAGCGCAGCAATTAACCACGTTGCAGAGTGAGTTGTTCGCCAACGCGATAAAGCATGATCATGATCTTCGTTCGAATTTCCCTGGACAGTTGTGATCCAGTCCGTCAGTTCGTCCTGATGAAGTATGTCTTTTGAAGTCTTAACCGTGCTATCAGGTTCCAACACACCGTCGAGAAGTACTGTGTAGTCCCAAAGATCCTGTTTGAGATCTTCGTTCGGGGTTTTGCCGACTAACTCCAGGGCAAGTTCACGCAAGCGTTCCGAAGGATGCAGTCTTAAACGAACGAGATCCAAGAGACGCGCTGAAGCGGCGTGTGTGGCCGCGAACTCTTTGTTACCGAGGATCGACTTTAATTGAACCTCGGCCTGATTGAACGAGTCATTTTTCGCTACTTCAGTACCAAGACTTGCTTTACGTACCAGTGTTCTGGCGACGAGGTAAGGTGCAGCTGACCGCCACGGAGAGGAAGCGTCTTTGGCGATTGCCTCGAATGTCCGTCGTGCTTCATCGAAACTTGTCGCGTAAAAGTTTGCGGCAGCGATTTGATACTCCCGGTCTTCTTGAGCCAGGGCGTCTACGGTTGATGGTAACGCCTCGGGAATATGTTGGCCCTCGGAGCAGTTGGCGAAGACTTGATCCTGACCTGCAACCCAGGTGCGAACAGCTTCGCTATCGGCCCCATATTTTTTGACCCGTTCATTGAGAGCAGAAATCGCGTTATCAAACGCATCTTTGCGGCAGTTCAGATAGGTCTCATATTCGTTTGGCTTTTCACGGTTACGGAAGACGCTGATCTTAGGTGGTTCGGCTAATCCGGTGACCTTCTGTCGTGCGGCCAACCACGCTTTTACCCAATCATCACCGTCGGGCTCCGCGCCAGTGCTCAACCGATCACGCCACAGTTCAGCCAGAGCTTTCTGTTCCGATGAAGTAAAAGGTAAGTTTGAGAGGTAACGATACGCGACGTAGAGGTACGAACGAGCATAACTGGGTTGAATTACGCCGAGTTCACCCTGAGCAAACCGATCCAATGGATACGCTGGGTGAACGGTGAAAACAAACACCGCTTCCAACGTAAAAGGACCACACGCGAAAATTGAAGAGTTGAATAGAACCAGCAGGAGAACAAACGCACTGACCGTTCTAGGGAGCTTCGAGATCATGCGGGTAAGGGCCTCCGTCGTATCGATTCGGCAATCGTTTTAGTTGAAGTTTGATTACAGAGTGAGTTTACACCACGTAGGCTGGGACCGCAGTCGTCCTCGAGTGCAATGTCCGATATGCTTTAGTCTTGTCGGCGAACGTTAAGCTTAATCTCGCCAAAGCAGCAGTCATCCTCGTCTACTGATTAGCGCCTTACTTACATCAGGCGGCCGACAAGCTAAAGCATATCGGACATCCGACAGGCCCAAGACCTACGGCTACGCCCCCTTTTGTTATACTGCTCGACTGAATGGCCATTCATTTTGTTTGAGGTTAATTAATGGATCGTGAAACTTTAGAGTTCGATGTTGTTTTTGTTGGCGCTGGACCCGCGAATTTGAGTAGCGCTTTTCATCTTACGCAGCTTGTTAAGAAATACAACGAAGAGATTTCCAGCGGCTCGCGCAAAGGTGAACCCTTACCCGATATTGAAATCGCAGTCATCGAAAAAGGAGCAACTGTAGGTGCTCATATACTCTCCGGTGCCGTGATGGATCCGAAGGCGCTGAAGGAGTTGATGCCTGACTTTATTGAAAAGGGAGCGCCATTAGAGTCACCCGTTAAGGAAGATTCGTTTCTATATCTCACATCCAAATACGCGATTAAGTCTCCTATCACTCCTCCGCCTTTGAAGAACCATGGCTATTACATCGTGTCGTTGAATCGTCTGACAGCGTGGCTTGGTGAAAAGTGCGAAGAGGTGGGTATAAATATCTTTCCGGAGTTCCCGGGTGCTGACCTGCTTTATGACGATCAAGACCGTGTCTTAGGTGTGCGCACTGGTGACAAGGGTATAGACAAGGAAGGTAAGCGAAAGGCTAACTACGAACCAGGCGTGGATTTAAGAGCCAAAGTAACCGTGCTCGGTGAAGGTCCGCGCGGTTCACTCACGAAACAGTTGGTTCAACGTCTAGGTTTGGATGAAGGACGCGAACCACAGGTCTATAGCATCGGCGTTAAGGAACTCTGGGAGTTACCGGACGATCGCTATCCAGCAGGTAGCGTTACGCACACGCTTGGCTTTCCCTCAGACACTCACACGTATGGTGGTGGTTGGATCTACGGAATGCAAAACAACATCATCAACATTGGCTACGTAACAGGACTCGATTACAAAGATCCATTGCTCGATCCGCACGCAGAGTTCCAGCGTTACAAAACGCACCCGTTTATTGCCAAGCTTCTCGAAGGCGGAAAGATGATTCGCTACGGCGCGAAGACGATTGCCGCAGGCGGATACTTCGCAATGCCAAGGACTTACGCTGATGGTGTACTGCTTGTTGGTGATTGCGCGGGCTTCCTCAACTCCCAAAGGCTCAAAGGTATTCACTCAGCAATTAAGAGTGGAATGCTCGCGGCTGAAGCTATCTTTGAAGCGTTGCTGGCAAAGGACTTTTCAGTAAAGCAACTGCAACGTTACGAACAGATTGTTAATGACAGCTGGATTATTCCAGAGTTGAAGAAGGTCAGGAATTTCCATGCAGGTTTCAAACACGGCCGCTGGTTGGGCATAGTCAACACCGGTCTACAGTTCTTCACAGGTGGACGTGCGTGGGGACTCTTTGACCGTGAGAGAGCGACGCCAGGTCATGAAGAAATGAAGAAACTTTCGGCCTATGGCTATCACGGTGACAACCTTGAGCAGCGCTACAACGGTTTCCGCTTTGACGGCAAACTAACTTTCAACAAGGTCACCGATGTTTACCATGCCGCTGTTGGTCACGACGAAGATCAACCCGCGCATCTGCACGTTCTTGATACCGACATTTGTTCGACCCGTTGTGCAGAAGAGTACGGCAATCCCTGTCAGCGATTTTGTCCCGCTGCTGTCTATGAGATGGTCGATGACGGTGGGAGCGGAAGGCGGCGTCTGCAGATTAACTTCTCAAACTGCGTTCACTGCAAAACCTGCGACATCATGGATCCCTACCAGATTATAAACTGGGTAACTCCCGAAGGTGGCGGTGGCCCGGACTACAAGGGTATGTAATCAAAGCCAGGATGCCTCGGGGCTTCATCAAGCGTAAAAATCCGGATGTACTTTTACTCGGCAGGTGACTTCAGCGGGTCTTCTTTAATGGTGAAGTGCACTCGCCCGCGGATCACTTCTTCCAGTGCGATTCTTGTCGGCTTGTGTTTTTGGGGATCGATCTCAATTCGTGGTTGTGCGCCACGCTGAAGTTGCTTGCTTCTTTTGGCGGCCAAGATAATAAGGCGATACTTTGAATCGACTTCAGGAGTCTCTGCTCCATCTGTTGAGCTGTCAATCTCTGTCATTGCTGTCGGCATATAGTAATCTGATGCTCCTTTTGCATAAGAACAAAATCAATTTGGTTTGAATTTCTGAACCACGTCGTCTACCAGACCAGCCTGACGTGAGCGACGTGCTCGTTCTGCTGAAATTATTGCTGCGAGTTGCGACGTTGCGCGGTCAACGTCATCGTTTAGTATTACGTAATCAAAGGTAGAATATTGGCTCAACTCTTTCGGAGCATTCCGCAAACGTAGTGTGAGACTCTCAGGTGTGTCAGTCCCTCTAGCCAGCAAACGCTCTCGAAGTGTTTCAAGTGATGGCGGCAGAATGAAGATACTTACAGAGTCGAGTCCCAGGCTTCTTACACTTGCCGCTCCCTGAACGTCGACTTCTAAAACGATATCGGTTCCTGACGAGGTCTCACTTGCTACCTGCTTTTGCGACGTTCCATAAAGGTTCCCGTGAACGATTGCCCACTCAAGGAAGTCACCAGCCGCAACCATTTCTTCAAACAGCTTACGATCTACAAAAAAATACTCGCGGCCATTTACTTCTCCGTTACGCGGCGCGCGAGTTGTGTACGACACAGAATAACTAAGATTCGGTACAACATCCAGCACGCGTCGAATGAGTGTGCCTTTGCCGCCACCGGACGGAGAGCTGACTACGTAGAGGACGCCTCGTCGTGAGGGTTGTGTTTGCTGGATCTCGGACTGTGTGTCCGTCGCTTTACTCGACATTCTGAACTTGCTCGCGGAGTTTCTCTACTTCCGCCTTAATTCCCAGACCTGCTTCTTTAATCGCAAGGTCAGTTGATTTTGAGAGAGTTGTGTTGGCTTCCCGATTCAGCTCCTGTAAGAGGAAATCGAGCATCTTTCCCGTCTCGCCTTGCGAATCAAGTGCTTCCTGAAACTGCGTAAGATGGCTGCGCAGCCTGACCATTTCCTCGCTAACGTCAGAGCGATCTGCAAGGTACGCCACCTCCTGGGCGAGTCTTGCTGGATCGATTTCTACAACCTGTCCTCCACGGTTTAGCAATTCAGCGATTCGTTTTTGGAGACGCTGGCGATACGCGTCGGCTAAACCGGCGGCTGCATTCTCAATGGTCGGCACCAGGGCCTCGATCTTTTGAACTCGATCGCGTAATTCCTTCTTAAGTACTTCACCTTCCTGTTGACGCATTCTCTCAAGTTCGTCCAGCGCCTGGTCGATGGCCTGGTTTAGTGCCGCGATCATTCGTTCGTCGATGCCGTCGCGTGCGGGTTGCAAGGCCCCGGGAATGCGTGCCAGTACATTGATGTCCAGTTCACCACCAATCTGAAAATCGTCCTGCAGCTGTTTAAGAGCGCTTACGTAGCCCGCGATAAGTGGACGATTCAATTCGTAAGCGACCTGTGAAGTGCGTTCTAAACTGACAGTCACATCAACTCGGCCTCGCGAGAGACGTGAACTAATGCGCCTCTTGATGGAAGGTTCTATGGCCGAGAGTTCACTGCCAACGCGTAAATGGATATCGAGAAATCTATTGTTGACGGTTTTGAGATCGACAGAGACGGAGAAGTCGTCTCCGTTCACTGTTCCCTTACCGTAGCCAGTCATTGATTTCATGGTTCGTTCGTCTTTGGTCTTGGGTCTTCGGTCTTGGTTGTATGGGTTCCTGCAAAGGCTCAAGACCAAAAGCCGTAGGCCATTCTTAGGAAATTCCTGCTAACTCTTCTTCCTCATCCGCGAATTGCAATTCATAGAGCCGCCGATACTGACCGCCGCTTGCGAGAAGCTCAGCGTGTGTACCCGTTTCGATGATACGTCCGCCCTCCATCACAACGATGACATTGGCTCGACGAACAGTCGACAGTCGGTGAGCAATGACGATTGTTGTACGGTCGCGAACGAGATTGGCAATCGCCTTTTGTACGAGACGTTCGGACTCTGCGTCGAGTGCTGAAGTAGCCTCATCCAAAATAAGTACTGGAGCATTTACCAGAACTGCTCTGGCTATCGCAAGGCGCTGACGTTGACCGCCTGACAGAAAGATGCCGCGCTCGCCGACGGTCGTTTCGTAGCCGTCAGGCAACTCTTGAATGAAGTCGTGGGCGAACGCGATGCGCGCCGCTTCTTCAACTTCCGCGTCGGTTGCTTGCGGATTGCCGTAGGCAATGTTGTGGCGAACGCTGTCATTGAAGAGCACTGTCTCCTGGGTAACGAGAGCAATCTGTTTTCTTAAACTCGAAACGGTTGCATCTCTTAGGTCTATGCCATCCCACCAGACTGCCCCTGATTTGGGATCGTGAAAGCGTGGGAACAACTTTGTCAGAGTTGATTTGCCACCACCGGACTCACCGACGAGTGCGACCATCGTCCCAGCTCTGATGCTAAGACTCACGTTTTTTAAGACCGCTCGCGATTCATTTGCATAGCCGAAAGATACATCGCTTAGTTTGATCTCGTCCTTTAACGGCGCCAGTTCGACAGCATCTGGTTTTTCGACAATCGCCGCGTGCTCGTCCATCACTTCCCAGACGTGATGGGCTGCTGCGAGCGCTTGTTCCATGCTGTTCTGGAGACGTGAAAGCTTACGCATCGGATCATAGCTGCGAAAAAGGAAGAATAGGAACGTGATGAACTGCGCGGTGTTCATTCGACCTGAGATTATTTCGCGCTGTCCGAAGAAGAGAAGCAACACAACGAAGATGATCCCAATCATCTCGATTGTGGGCGGTGCCGCGCCTGAGATGCTCGCGCTTCTCAGATTTGCCCGGACGATTCTCTTTGCTACCTTAGTAAAGCGTGCTGACTCCCGATTCTCTGCCCGATAGGCCTTCACGATGCCTTGATTGGCCAAAGCTTCCTGAGCAGTGTCAGTAAGTTCCTTACTTCCTTCGAAACTCTCTCTCGCGAGGTTTCGCAGGGCTGTGCCGAATTTTGCGGTTAATACTGCAATGATTGGAGCGATAGCGAGAGACCCGAGTGTCATACGCCAGCTGTAATAAAAAGATGCCGAAAGAAATGCGATCAGTGTGAAGCTTTCGCGAAGCATATCGCGAATCGTGCTGGTGACTGCGGTTTCGATAGCGGCAG
>DATEXA010000273.1:0-8964 GCA_035257465.1 Pyrinomonadaceae bacterium
GCCGACATCGTGGCGCCGTCTGCGATGATGGATGGTCAAGTCTCCGCGATCCGAGAGACACTCGACACTTCCGGTTTCGAGAATACTGCGATCATGGCCTATGCGGTGAAGTATGCTTCCGGCTTTTACGGACCGTTCAGAGAAGCGGCAGACAGTGCTCCGGCGTTTGGCGATCGGCGCGCTTACCAAATGGATCCACCTAACGCTCGCGAAGCAATGCGTGAGGCTGAACTGGACTATTCAGAAGGTGCAGATATCCTGATGGTGAAACCGGCGACGGTGTACCTTGACATCCTCAAGATGGTTCGAGATCGACTTGATCTTCCACTTGCTGCATATCATGTGTCCGGCGAGTACGCCTTAATAAAGGCGGCCGCGCAAAGAGGCTGGATAGATGAAAAACGCGTGATGATGGAGACTCTAACGAGCATCAAACGCGCCGGCGCTGACATCATACTCACGTACTACGCACGCGACGCGATCAAGGCCTTAACGTCCGACAACCTTTAGTTGTCGCCGGCTTTGATATTGCGACACTAACAAACTCGAGTTTGTCCGCAATCCATGATCCTTCATCTGTTCCTTGCTTTCATTCTTCAATTTGCCGGTGGTGCATGCGGTTGTGAGGACAAGCCTCAGGTCAACACTCTCGCTGTGGTTAATGGCACCAAGATCACCAAGCAACAACTTGGAATTGATGCCCAAAATCAAATCACTCAACTTCAGGGTGCGGTCATCAAGGCACGCACTGCAGCACTTGACCTTGAGGTAAACAGGTTGCTGCTTGAGGCTGAGGCTAAGAGACGAGGCATTACTGCTGAACAGCTGCTACAGCTTGAAGTCGTTGACAAGGTGCCTCAACCTACCGAGGCGGAGGTTCAGGCTTTCTATAACGAAAGGAAGCAGTACCTTAAGGAAGACCTCAAAAAGATCCGGCCGCAAATCATAGCCGTCATTCGAACGGAGCAAGAAGGTTTGGAAGTGTTACGCTTCGCAGGTGTTCTTCGCTCAGCAGCCAACATCGTCGTTGTTAATCCGAACGTGACAGCGCCGGCAAACGAGGTTGATCTCGATCGTGTATTCGTGACGGTAAACGGACAGCCCGTCACTTCGCGTGCTATCGAAGAGAGCCTCTTACCACTCATATTCAAAGTACAGCAACAAGTCTATGCAGTTCGGAAACAGGATCTCGAGTTGAGAATCAACGACTTGCTGTTGGAAGACGAAGCAAAGACACGAAACACCACGGCGGCAGCATTGCTTGCGAGCGAAGTTCGTTCAAGACTCCCAATCATTACTGACCAACAAGCTCGGAGTTTTTTCGACGCAAACAAGGCGAGCATCCGAAACGACTTCGACAAGGTGAAGTACCAAATAATTCAGCTTCTGCTGGCACAGGAAGAACAGAAGCTCAGCACTGCATACGCCAACAGGTTAAGGGAAAATGCGGCGGTGCAGATTTACCTAACGCCTCCCGAGCCACCAACACTTAAGATCGCAACCGACAACCAACCAACCAGAGGAAACGCGAAGGCATCGGTAATCGTCGTCGAGTTTACTGATTTTGAATCTCCCGATAGTGCGAAGGAGTATGCGGAGTTTGAAAAACTCGTCGCGGAGTTTGGCTCACAGGTGAAATTCGTCGTGCGCGATTTCCCATTGCCTCAGCATCAGTTCGCCGAGAAAGCTGCCGAGGCTGCCGAGGCGGCACGTGAACAGGGGAAATATTGGGAATACGTTTCTCTGTTGTACTCGAATCAATCCGCCCTGCGAATCGATGACTTAAAGAAGCTTGCTACCCAATTGGGATTGGACCGGACAAAGTTTGATACAGCACTCGACGGCGGACTGTTTCGCCCACGGATCCAACGCGACATAGTTGATGCTAACAAGTTAGCGATTGATAATGTGCCCACGTTCTTTGTTAACGGTAAACCAGTGTCCAACTATTCTTACGCAAGTTTGAAAGCTGCCATCATCGCAGCATTGAAATAGATTTGAGTGACCCTTGGAGTGCGGTGCCGCTAAACCGCTTTTGGCCAAAGGCCCACACAACTTTATAGACTAACCTCGCTTCTAACGCGGTACAGCTGGAAAAGAAGGAACTGAAAATGCTCCAATTCCCCGGCATTCAGCGATCTCGTCACAAAAGAGGCATCTTCGCCGCGTCGAGTCTACTGCTCGTGCTGTCAACCTCCGGCCTCGCTCAATCTGGACGCAAGGCCGCAAAACAATCACCCAGCCCTGCGAACATTCCTACCGCCAACGATGAAAAGAGTGCGACAAAAGCCGACGCGAGGGATCTGACTCATAAGGTGACTCTGCTGGTGGGGCGCCAACCCACCTCGAAACACTTGATCAGTGAAGACGCAATCTTCTCGAACTTTCTCAACCGCCTTCAGGAAATTACAAACGTCAGCGCTACGTCGATCGGCGATCTGAAACGCGATGACATAGTGAAGCGCGCGAAGAGTGAGACCGACGCAATTCTCGTCCTGGTCCGCTTCGACGTCGACAGTTTTCAGAAAGGCACAATCATTCTCAACTCGCCTGACCTCGACGTGGACGTCTCAGTGTTTGCTCCGACTTCCGGGCAGGAAAAATTCAAAGGCAAGGTTTACTACAAGGCAATGGCCGGCCCGAACGTGAAGAAGGACAACTGGCCAAATGGTACGCCAATCAAAATCACCACTGAAGCGGTTGGAATTGAAGCCGCCGAACAGGTGCGCGATTGGTTGATTCTTGAGGACGTGAAAAAGAAACACTAACTAAGCTCATCCAAAGCCGCTGCAACTCTCTCCAGGCCTTTTTCCAAAACCTCACTATCTCCGGCAATCCCCAATCTAAAGTGCGCCGGCATCTCAAAGAAACGACCGGGAACAACTGAGGTGACGTATTTCTTTCTTAACAAGTCGCACAGCGCATCCGATGTTCCATTGATCACTCGAGGAAACCTCACAGTGCCAAATTCCGGGCGAACGACTTGGAGATCTTCACGCGTATCAAGAAACTCATCGACCAGTTGCTTGTTTCTGTCCAGCAGCGCCATGGCATTCGCGGCTATTTCTTCAATCTGTTGAAATGCAAGGACGCTGAGTCGCTCGCCCGAGTGAACGGGCGTTGAGGCAAACAAGTCGTTCAGCGACCACATCCGGTTTGCGAGATCTGGCTGAGCCAGGATCCAGCCGCAACGAAGTCCGCTAAGTCCGAAAGCCTTCGTAAGACTGCTCGTTACTACAAACTCAGGGCCAAGATGGAATGAGGTTCGTGGTTGATCTTCAAAAAGAGTTTCAATGTAGACCTCATCAACCAAAACATGTGCGCCAACACCGCGAGCGAGTTCGCCGACTCCGCGGAGTGTTTCTTCTTCAGTAAGGACACCACTCGGATTGTGCAGGTTAGTAATCACAATGAGACGTGTTCGGTTACTAATGCGAGCTTCGATTTCGGCCAGGTCGACTCGAAAGTCATTCTCAAATCTTCGGGAAAACCGTTTGACGTCGGCGCCCAGATAGCGAACGGTTGCCAGCATTGGTTCATACGCGGGTTGCTCAAAAAGTACTTCATCCCCAGGCTGTACAAGTGCGGCCATCGCAAGGTGATTGGCGAAACTTGTGCCCGCAGCAGTGACAATCGATTCGGTGTTCACGCGGTAACGCTCTGCAATCGCACGCACCAGAGGAGCATAGCCATAGCCGCCATCAGTAATCTCCAGATCATCGAGTGAAACCTTTAGATCTTTGAGACTCAAGTTACCTACGCCGCTCGTGGCAAGGTTGAACGTGGCGTTTGAACTGGTCTTCGCCCAGTTCATGTATTCCGAACCCATGACCCGTTCATTCGACATTAGTTCTGACTCCTCTTGCTCCAAAAGATATATGCGGGAACACCTGCGGCAAGTATCGCAACGCCGATCAACGTGTTACTCGGATACCGCATGATGGTGTTAATGACCACGAGCCAACAAGCAGCGATGAACAACAGAGTGGTGAAAGGATGACCGGGTGTACGCTTTGCCGTTGCCGGCAAGCCCTCCCTCTTTCTGAATACGAAGATGCAACAAGCCGTGAGACCGAAGAAAATGAAATCCATCGATACGACATAGTTGAGTATCTGTTCGTAGCGTCCCCAGAAGCTAATGATGATTGCCAGCACTCCCTGAAGAACAATTGCGATGATTGGGGCACGCGTTCTCGGATGTACGGTCGCCACTTGTTTGAAGAACAAACCGTCCTGGGCCATGGCAAAGTAGACACGTGGTGCAGTCAGCATGCTCTGGCTAAGAAAGCCTATAGTCGAGATTGCGATGCCTGTAGCAATGATTCGCCCACCCCATGGTCCCAGACGACTCATCACCTGCGACGCAGGCGCGGTCGCCATTGCCAAACCGTCGGTGCCGAGCACCCGGATGTAAACGATGTTTGCTGCCAGGTAAAGAATTATCACTCCCACAACGCCAAAGATTAAGCCGCGCGATAAGTTTCGCGCCGGCTCTTTGATTTCACCGGCAACGAACGTGGCCGTTTGCCATCCTCCATACGCAAAGAGTACCGGAACCATCGCGGCTCCAATTGCTGTCAACAGGTCGAAGGACATCGGACGATCCAATACACCAGTCGCAGAAGGAGCGACTGCGTTTGGAGCAATCAAAAAGAGTCCCGCGACGACGAGTGTGACGATGGCGATAATCTTGAGCACCATGAAAATGCTCTGCACTGTGCTTCCGGCTCGCACACCCAGGCAGTTGATTAATGTCAAGACAGTCAGGACGACTGCAGCAAGTACCGAATCGCTGATTGGCAATCGGGCCATTTCAAGAAAGTAACGTGCGAACGTTACCGCCACCGCAGCCATTCCGCCTGTTTGAATTACAAGAAGAAGAACCCAGCCATACAAGAACGCGACTGAAGGATGGAAGGCCTCGCGCAGATAAGCGTACTGGCCGCCGACGTCGGGTCTCCATACAGCAAGTTCGGCCCAGATAAAGGCCGCAATAAGTGCGAGTAGGCCTCCGAAGACCCACACACCGAGAATCAAAAACGCTGTATGAACCTGCCTGGCTACCACGTAAGGATTCATGAAAATGCCAGAGCCGATGATGCCACCCATGACAATCATCGTGGCGTCGAAAAGGCCGAGACGACGAGCAAGTTGAGTGTTTGAGTCTACGGACGAGGGGGACATGTTTTTGCTCGACGATTAAGTTGGTAGGTCGGAGCGAAAGTTATCGCATAGTCAGCGGAAGAATGCCATCCACAGATTACGCCGAGCAAAAATTTCAGGTTAGGAAGGGGACCCTGTCCCCGCCTGCGTTGGTACACTCAGATCTCTAAGGGTTCCTCCAACTAAACCATGCGGGGACAGGGTCCCCTTCCCGACCTGAAAATTGGTCCCGGCGAGGCGTGACGTCGCGAGTATTATTTGGTGGCCGCCTAAGACACTCTATGTATCTGCGTCATCTGTGGAGGATTCTTTGATATAAGACTCCGAAAATCTCTGGAGGCCCTATGACAAATAAGCTTCTGGTCCTTATCGCTGTTTTCTTCCTGAGTTCAATCGCAACTCTCTCCCAGACATCAGCTGACCCGCAATTGCTCGGCGAGATTAACAAAATCAAAGCTCTCGACAATCACGCACACCCTTTGAAATACGTGGCTGAAGGCGAGAAACCTGACGACGAATACGACGCGCTGCCACTCGAAGCAATCGAACCTTTCCCACTGCCGGTCAGACTTTCTCCGGATAACACCGAATTCATCAACGCGTGGAAGCATTTCTATAACTACAGCTATACCGACATGCTTCAGCCCCACATCGACGAGTTATTCGCAACCAAGAAGAAGCTGCTCCAACAACAAGGCCAGAATTTTCCGAATTGGGTCCTCGATCAACTCAACATCGAAACGATGTTTGCGAATCGAGTAGCAATGGGCCGCGGATTAGCATCACCTCGTTTTCGCTGGGTCTCATTCGTCGATGCACTACTTTTTCCGCTCAGTAATGAAACCGCCAAAAAGTCGAATCGCGACTATGCAGGTTTTTATCCGGCTGAAGAAAAGTTACTCAAACGGTATCTCAACGACTTGCAACTAAGGGAACTCCCGGCAACTCTCGACGACTACACGACAAGAGTCGTAACAGCGACACTTGAGCACCAAAAACAACAAGGCGTCATCGCTCTCAAGTTTGAAGCGAACTATCTTCGACTGCTTGATTTTGAAAAACCCGATCCACACAAAGCTGCCGAAGTGTATTCCCGGTTTGTCCGTGGTGGTGAACCATCGCCGTCCGACTACAAAGCGCTACAGGATTTTCTCTTTCATCGCATAGCCAAAGAAGCAGGACGTCTCGGTTTAGCAATCCACATTCACGTCCTCTCCGGCGCCGGCGGTTACTACCGCGCGACCGGAGGAAATCCGCTGCTGCTTGAACCAACCTTCAACGATCCTGAACTGCGCAAGACCACTTTCGTCATGGTCCACGGCGGTTATCCGTACACAAAGCAGACCAATGCAATGTTTGGTAAACCAAATGTGTATGCAGACTTCTCAGCGCAAACTTTTCTTCTTTATCCACGCGCTCTAAGCGAAGTGTTGAGAGACTGGCTGGAGTCTTATCCCGACCGGGTACTGTTTGGGACTGACGCGTTTTCGTTTGGTCCCGCAGTCGACTGGCCCGAGGTCGCGTGGCTTTCCAACACGACCGGGCGTCAGGCGTTGGCATTGGCGTTGACGGGGATGATGAACGATGGCGAAATTACGCGAGAACGCGCACTCGAACTTGCGCGTATGGTGCTGCACGACAACGCGGCGAAGTTGTACAAGCTGAAATAGGTCATAGAGCTTTTGAGTCCCGAAGGGACGAAAGTAAAAGCCGGGGCGAGCGGCTTGCGCGAAGCCCCCGGAACACGACGAAACGGCATAGGGACCCTGCAAGCGTCCAACAAATATGCTTTGACCCCTGCAGGGTCAGGGCTATTCAACAATACACTCCGTGGACTTCGCGCAAAGCCGCTCGTCCACGGCTACTAACTTACATCCTTTCAGGATGCCCACCTTTTTGACACTCTCACCCTTATCCGCTACCCTTTCGCGTTTTGCTGAAGACCCCCCTCAGCACCTACGCGGCTAGTAACGAATTAAGGAACGATTTGTCAGCACAAGCTCAAGCCATCATCACAGCGGGTTTAAGGCCCGAACTATTTGCTGGACGCGGAATTTTGTCCGGAAGCAGAACCTTAATCTTTGCGGCACTTACGGTGCTGATCCTGGGCGGATTCGGTTTCCGCCTGACCGGCCTTAGTGCCGAAGGTTTGAGTGAAGACGAGCTCAACAAACTAAATGCTGTCGCTGACTACCGCGCTCACGGATTAACCGGAGCAAACGGCGAGCATCCGATGTTGATGAAAGCACTGCAAGCTGCCAGCATCATCGCCGCAGAAAAATGGAACAACACCTCATTTGTTGCTTCACATCCAGCGGAGAGCATTACACCCGAAACTGCTCTGCGTTTACCCGGCACGATTCTTGGCGCTTTCACCGCACTCTTAATCTATCTGATCACTGCCGAGCTCTTTGGTGCTGAAGTCGCACTGATAGCGGCTGCATTATGGGCTTTTGATCCCACTGCTATCGGCTTCAGCAGGATAGCCAAGGAAGACACCTTCTTACTGTTCTTCTTCCTACTCGCAAATGTGTTTTGGTTGAGAGGACAACGCGTCGCTGAAAGTACTGACCGCAATCCGACTCGCTACTATTGGCTTACAGGTGCCGCTTATGGTGCCATGATGGCCTCCAAGTACGTGCCACACTTGATAGCGATCAGCATGTCGTACTACTGGATGTTTCAGAAACTTCCTGAGACACGTTGGCGTCTTGGATTCAAACGGATTCTCAAATTCTTCGTCATCATGGGAATTGTATTTCTGATCCTGAGTCCAACAATTCTTTTGCCCGAAACTTGGCATCAGATGGGATTGTTTGCAGGTAGTAAACGCATCGGGCACGACGGCTATGAGTTTATGGGCAAGCTCTACTCGCAACGTTTCGATGATTGGCTTCAGGGTATTCCAGTCTACTTCTACGTCGTGTTCACGTGGGTGAAGTTGCCGTTACTGAGTGTCATTGGGTTTCTGATCGGGCTTCCACTTTTGTTTCGTCGCAAACTCGGTGACGGTCGCTACTTTGTGGGTTTTTGGCTATTTCTCTGGGCCATCGCTTTCTGTTTTCCAGGTGGAAAGTTTACGCGTTATTACACAACTGTTTTGCCCGCCGTACTCATCACTGCGGCGCTCGGAATTCAATTTGCCGGTCGCACGTTAGCCAGGTGGATCGCGAAGATCTCCAGTGGAACCGGTGTGCGACGCTATGTTCCGGCGAGTCTCGCTGTCCTTGCGATTGGCTGTTCAGTCCTGGACTCGAGTTATGCTGGCCCTCACTTTCGGTTATTCACAAACAGTCTTGGAGGCAGTGTGGCTCACGCGGGAACTTACTTTCCGCACGATGAGTTTTACGATGCGAGTATGCGTGACACGATCATGGAGATTGCTCACCGCGCGCAACCCGGCGCACACGTTGGGAGTGAGAGTCCGCTACTGGCGTCCTACTACGCACAGAGAGCAAATCGAAACGATCTAGTTTGCGTATCGTTGTCCGATCCCGACGGTCTGAAGCAACTGGGCCAAAATGACTTTGTGATCGTCGCTCGTGGTCGTCGCTATTTCAGCAACGATGAACTCATTAGCGCTCTTTCATCGAATTCAAAACCAGATTTTCAAATGTTCCTTGGCACGTTTCCCTCGGTCGACGTCTACCATCTCAAAGACTCGTCTCTCGAGATCATCAAGACCGCTGCACAGCGACGCGATGCAGTGATGCGGATGAGGAGACGCGGGAACGGAGGGACGGGGTGAAGCCGGACAAGGGTGAAGCCAGACGGGGCGACGGGGTGAGACGGCGACCCGAC
>DATEXA010000274.1:0-3667 GCA_035257465.1 Pyrinomonadaceae bacterium
CGAACGTCGAGCTGAAGAAAAGTTACTGCACAAGCCGAGTTAAAATTGCTGCAATTATCTTCGCGTTTTTTGTTTGAGGTAAAAATAAAGTGACGATTTGTCCCTGTTGCGGTTTTAAATTTATTGGAACCCTAACACAAGGATGTGAACAGTGCGGGGCTCGCGCCGTCGGCGAACCCTTGCCTAAGCCTGCACACGAACTACCATCATATGGGCGTACCTTAGTTCTGGTCTTGAGTGGCTCACTACTTGTCCTGGTATTTATTAGCCAGACGATTATAGCGATGGCTCAACGATCGTCTGGTTCGCTCGGTCGGTTGTTTCAATTCTGGTCGTGGGTTGCGGCCGGTGAAACTGCGGCCTGGCGGTTGAAGTGGATCTCGATTCCTGTAATGTTCGTCACTCTGTTTTTTGGCCTGAAGATTTATCGCTCAATTCGATTCCAGCCCGATCGTTTCTGCGGCATCAACTACGCACGACGCGGACTGCTCGCATCGTCAATGGTCGGCTTACTAATCGCGGTTTTGATTGGAATCACAGCGCCCGCAAGATTTCGACAGCAGCAGATGTCAATCGATGCCGGTATCCGCGCCGATTATTACGAATTTGAGCGAGCGGCACTCGAGTATCAGCTTTTATACAAAACCTATCCGACAGACTTCGAAGCTCTCAAGAAGGGTGTTCCCGATCCTAATGGAACACTTGCGAGAGCCCTGAAGAATCTCGATCCTGCGGGTTACCATCCAAGTGCCGATGTGGCTGCGGTTGCAACGGAAAAACCCCGATCTTTACGACGACCCCTAATCCAAAAGGCCTCGTTCAATACTGCTACTGACGACACCCCGCCAGGCGGTTTGTCCTTCACGATTTATGAAATCCGATTACCCGGCGAGGATAAGATCCTTGGCACTGACGACGACTGGGTCGGGCGCGACGGCGTGATCATGAAACTTTCCGACGTAGGAAAAGGTGGCGTCGGCCGGAGCATTTCAGCCGGACTACGTAACCCCTAGCGACTGAATGTCGTTTCTCGATCGATTCCGCAAAAAGAGAGAAGACGAAGCTTCACGCATTGCTCGCCTGTCTAAAACAGGTCGGATGGCAGATGGACGAGTCATTGATGCCGTGTCGACCGATGACGGTACCATCACCCAGGTAACGTACCGGTATATCCTGGCCGGAGTTCAATTCGAATCTTCACAGGATCTAAGTGCAACGCAACAGACACGCCCCCACGACTACGCCCCTGGAAAGCACATTATCGTTCGCTACGATCCTAAGGCACCTGCTAACTCAATAATTGTCTGACTGCTTGATTGCCGGCCTTTTGTCTTGAGTCCGCATCAGGCACAATCCAAACGCCCAAGTCCCAATACCAAAAACACCTGTGCTTTCATGTTCCGAAAAGTCTTAATCGCAAATCGCGGCGAAATCGCTGTTCGCATAATCCGAGTTTGTCGTGAGTTTGGTGTTTCGGCCATAGCCGTTTATTCAGAAGCCGACGCCGAAAGTTTGCACGTTCGTCTTGCTGACGAAGCTGTATGTATTGGTCCTGCACCTTCAAATCAAAGCTATCTAAACATCGAAGCGATTATCGCGGCTGCCAATGCTACAGCGGCAGACGCCATACATCCTGGATATGGTTTCCTTGCTGAGAATGCTGACTTTGCGCGTGCGGTTTTAGCGGCGGGCCTCACCTTCATCGGACCATCACCTGAAGCGATGGATGTAATGGGTTCAAAAACCAGTGCGCGGCGTGCTGCCGTCGATGCCGGAGTCGAAATTGTTCCCGGAACCGTAGAACCACTTACCTCATTTGCGGAAACGAAAGCGACCGCGCACCGGTTCGGCTATCCCGTTATGTTGAAGGCAGCGGCGGGAGGCGGCGGGAAGGGTATGCGACTCGTTCACTCGGACGAGGATCTACTGTCAGCCTTTGAGACGTCTCAGGCAGAGGCCACATCAGCCTTCGGAGACTCCTCGGTGTATCTTGAGAAAGCAATCGACCGCCCGCGTCACATTGAGATCCAGGTCTTTGCTGATTCACACGGCAACGTCGTACATCTCGGCGAGCGCGAGTGTTCAATTCAACGTCGTCATCAAAAGGTTATCGAAGAATGTCCTTCTCCAATTAACGATCCTGAACTGCGCCGAAAAATGGGGGAAGCAGCAGTAAAGATCGCCAGAGCCGTGAACTACCTGGGCGCTGGAACAGTTGAGTTCCTCGTCGCTGATGCAACTCGCGAGTTCTATTTTTTAGAGATGAATACACGGTTGCAGGTCGAACATCCGGTAACGGAACTAGTCACCGGCTTTGATCTCGTGCGCGAACAGTTTCTGGTCGCAACAGGTCAACCTCTTTCATTTAGTCAGGAAGACGTTTCCTGGCGAGGCCACGCGATTGAATGCAGAGTCTACGCTGAAGATCCGGAAAACAATTTCTTTCCATCGCCAGGAACGATTACCTACTTACAGGAACCGTCAGGTCCTGGAGTTCGACTAGACAGCGGTGTTCGTCTGCACTCCGAAGTGTCAATTCACTACGATTCGATGATAGCCAAGCTCGCGGTCTGGGGTCGCACTCGCGACGAGGTAATTGATCGCTTGAAACGCGCGCTTGGTGAATATCAGGTGACCGGAATTACAACTACCCTTCCCTTCTTTCGTCAGGTAGTCGAAGACGACGAGTTCAGATCGGGAAGACTCGACACGGGCTTCATCAGTCGCTTCAATCAACGTCAAGAACAATCTGCCGCCCCAGGTCCAAATACCAAAGAAAGAGATATGGCAATGATTGCCGCCGCGCTTGAGTATCTAAAGGTACAACGCCGCAGCTCTTCACAAACCATCGCAACGACTTCGAATCGCTGGAAGATGTCTGGACGCAACGCCGCATTGAATGCACGACAAACTCCGGGCACAACTGTTTCTTCAAAGTGGAGGAAACAGTGAAACTAAAAGCTTCATTAAATGATCAGGAACATGAACTGGTAATCAACGAAGTAGACGGAAAGGTTCGCGTCCAGGTCGACGATCGCTATTACGAGATCGAGGTGCACAACTCCGAAGAGACTTCTTATCTACTTTTTGAGAATCGACAGGTATATGAGTGTCGCGTTGAACCGACTCACAAATCCCGGGAGCGTTTCGAGGTCAATCTCAAAGGTTCACACCATTCTGTGCTGATCATCGATCCCCGTCGTCTTCGTACAGATGAACACTCAGATCGTCATCACCATGGTCAGACTAAAATCGTTGCCCAAATGCCTGGCAAAGTTGTTCGTGTGTTAGTGGAAGCAGGCGCATCTGTTGAAAAGGGCACGGGGCTCGTGATTGTGGAAGCAATGAAGATGCAGAATGAAATGAAGTCACCACGAACAGGCGTTGTAGTCGCGGTGAATGTAACTCAGGGCGACACTGTAAACGCTGGAGAAGTACTGGCGACGATCGGGGAGGGGTGACGGGGTGAAGGAGAGACAGGGTGACGGGGTGACGGAGCGAGGAAGAGACACGATGAGACCTGGTGACGCTGAGACAAGAAGACGGAGTGACGTGGCAAACGAGCACGGTGACTCGACGGAAGAGAGCCCCGAGGTTCTAGTCTCACAGTCGCCGGTGCTCCCCGTCGCCCCGTCTCCCTGTCTCCCCGTCCCCGCGTCTCCGCGTC
>DATEXA010000275.1:0-6860 GCA_035257465.1 Pyrinomonadaceae bacterium
CGTTGCAAATTGTTTGTAAAAGGCGAAGACCACATAGCCACCCATCGACAACCCCCCGACTATTGCGCTCGAAATTTCCAGCGCATTCATCAAGTGCGCGACATCCTGGGCCATGCGATTCATGGACGATACGCCTTCCGAAAAATAGCTTTCACCGAAACCCCGCAGGTCTGGAGTAATCAAACGAAAAGTCTTGCTCAGTGCGTCGACCTGCTCGGCCCACAACGAACGATTGAAGGGATACCCATGAACAAGTAGTAGCTCTGGACCGGATCCGACATCGTCGTAAGCTAGACGAACATCGTCGATTTGCACGTAGGCCATAGAATCAAAACTCTCGCTTCGCTGCGCGGGCGACAACTGAAATCAACTCCGAGAGTTCCACGGGTTTAGCCAGATAGATTTGAAACCCTGAATCCAGCGCTCGGCGGCGATCCTCGTCCTTCGCATATGCAGTTATAGCAACGGCCGGAATCGCGGTCGCTGAGTCTGTGTCCATAGATCGCACTTTTGCGATCAGTCCGTAGCCGTCTTCCCCGGGCATGGCAATGTCAGAAACTAATACGTCAGGTCTATGGTTCTTTATGACGTTGATAGCTTCTCCCGCGGTACACACTGCCGTTACTTTTGCTTTCCTACTGGTCAGGGCTGTGGTCATCAGTTCCAGCGTGTCTTCATCGTCATCGACAACCAGGACATGAACGCCGGAAAGACACTGCTGATTGCCAAGCGAGATCGGCTCCAATTTGAGATCATCGGTTGTTTTGATCCTTGAATCCAGAAGCGGAAGTCTGATTGTGAATGATGAGCCTTGTCCCTTTCCGTCACTCTCCGCCCGAATGGTACCACCGTGAATCTCGATAAGGTGACGAGCTATCGCCAGCCCAAGTCCGAGTCCGCCGTGTTGACGCGTGGTACTGCTGTCTGCCTGCCGAAACCGATCAAATACATATGGCAGAAACTCGCGGCTAATTCCCTGTCCCGTGTCGCTCACCTTTATCTCGACTGAGGATCCTTCCTGGTACATCGTAAGCGAGACACGGCCACCGCTGTTGGTGAACTTCACCGCATTTGATAACAGGTTCCAAATGACCTGCTGCAGACGATTATGATCGCCTGACACGACAGCCGGTGCGCTGTGAAGTTCGGTCTCAATTCGAATGCCTTTTGCGTCAGCCGTTGGACGAACAACGTTGATAGCGTTTTCGACAACCGGAGCAAGTTCCAGTGGTTGCAAGTCCAAATAAAGATTGCCAGTGATTATTCGTGAGACGTCGAGAATATCGTCGATGATTTGTGACTGCGCCTTTGCGTTGCGCCAAATCGTCTCGATAGCCTGTCTGGAGACACTTTCGTCCAAAGTGTCCGAATCGAGTAAGCGTGACCAACCGAGAATGGCGGTTAACGGAGTGCGCAGCTCGTGCGAAACAGTCGCCAGAAACTCGTCCTTCAAGCGGTTCGATTCCTCAGCTGCCTCTCTTGCGCTACTTTCCCTTCGCAGCAGACGAACGTTCTCAATCGCCACGGCTGTCAAATTAGCTGCCATGCTCATCGCCGTTTCATGTTCATGTTCATAAGCACTCAACTGATAACTCTGAACTTCAATCGTGCCGATGATTCGACCCATCACCGTCATTGGGACTGCGATAGATGATTGGGGACGAAGGCCATTATCCGGACCGACGATTACCGAAGGATGGCCCAGCGTTGCCGACATGTAGTCACTGGTGATGATCACTTGCCCGGTTCTGACAGCCCGACTGTTCGGACCGGAAGACGTTACAGGCATCGGAGGCAGGTCCGAGACATCGAGTTCCTTGCCATCTCCCCATGCATAACAAGCGGTGCGCACCTCGTGAATTGGATCATAAAGAGATACAACGAAGCCGTCGCAAGGAACGGACGCTTTGGTGAACTCACGGAGTCCACGGAAGATCACGCTCAATTCACGCGCCGTTCCCAGGGCCTGCGCGAGTCCCGAAATCCTTTCAAGCAGTCGTTCATATTCTGAAAGCGCTCGCTGGTCTGCTTCACGCAATGCTTCCTCGGCCCGGCGCCGCGTACTGATGTCTCGTGCGATGCCCTGAATGCCAACCGCCTGGGAGCCTTTGGTGATCAATTTGTTGCTTGTTTCAAGAGTAAGGACTCGATTGGTTTTTGTTACGACATCGACTTCGTAGTTGGTTCGTTGGTGACCTGACGTTAGCATCTGTTCACCAACCTCGATTGAGTCCGACGCCAACCTTTCAGTGATCTTCATTCCCAGCAACTCATCTTGCGAGTAACCCAGGATTGTCTCAGCCGCCTTGTTTATAGAGGTGATGCGGCCATCGAAGTCGAGCACATAGACGATGTCGTTCGCATTTTCTACCAGCTCGCGATAACGTTCCTCGCTTTCACGCAGGGCTTCTTCAGCAAGTTCACGTTCGGTCAATGTCTTTCGCGTTGTAGCTTCGGACTCGGCCAGCTCACTGGCCGCAAACTCGGCTCGAGCACGCGCGTGAATCTGTGCGCGTGTTACACCGAAGAACAGCCAACTGAGCAACAGGCCTGCGGCGAAAATATAAGGAACAACCGTGCGACTGGAAGAGAGTTCAAAGGATGGCTTTGTTGCATAAACCAAAGTCCAGCTTCTTCCGGCAAAATCGATGGTTGTTTGCCTGGTAAGCTCTGGCTTAGGTTCGGCAGGCGAGTCGCGTAACAGAGTTTCGGGTTTGATTTCGTTTCCATCGTAAATCCTAAAACTGACATCGAAGTCTTTTTCATTCAAAACCGGAGCTATAAAGTCGTCCACTCGAAAAGGACTATAGACAAAACCGAAGAGGGCATCCTGCCGGGCCTTTACGGTTGAGACATCAACGCCATTCCTGTAAACAGGGGCATAGATCAAAAAACCGTACTGCTGTTGCGTTGTGGGTTCCTGGACCAGAACTACTCGGCCTGAAGCTACCGGGGTCCCACTGTCGCGTGCCCCCTCCATTGCCTGACGCCTCACAGCCTCTGTAGCCATGTCGAAGCCGATCGCAATGTGATTCCGATTGTCCATCGGTTGCAGGTAAATGATGGTGTTGTATTCGCTGCGTGGGGTGTCGGGCCAAATTCTGAAGTCAGGAAATCCATCATGCTTCATCCGCTCGACAACTGCGGCCCTTTCGTCTGGGCGAAGTCGTTTCGAAAAGCCGATGCCCTGTATCCCCGGATAGTTCTTTTGCAGTTCAATCTGTTGGACGAAGTGACCAAATTCGTCTTTGTCCACATAATCGCTCGCCGCAAATAAGCCCGTGCCGGCTCGCAATAGTGCAATCGATGTCTGCAGACGCGCCCTGATCCGATCATCGATTTCCTGAACAGATTTTGTGAAGCGACCCTGATCCTGAGCCGCTGAGAGTTTTGAGAAATAGAACGAGACGAGGAAGGTGAACGAGGATCCGAGTGCAAGAATCAGATATGGCAGGACAACGTGAAGTGTGAAACGCTTTTTACCTTTGGGAAGAGTTGACGCCATTTCCTACGCCTTAGCCAAGGACAGACGCCGGGAGTGCTGCTTTTAACGGGTTGAGTCTAAGTACTTCGCACTTTGGACGCTTATCAAGGGCAGAAAGCCAACAAAGCTCTAAGAACTGAGCAGTATGAACGAATTGGCAAATGCTCTAGTGAACCCGACGAGTGCGACGGCGCAGGAAGTCGATTAAGACGAACTGTGACAAGTTACCGGGATTTGCAAAGTAGGCTTTGCCGTTAGTCATGGCCGTCATCTGTTTTACGAAATCTACCAGGTAGTAATCACTGGCCAGCATGAATGTATTGATCATTATACCGGCTTTACGACATGCTTGAACTTCTTTGAAGGTCTCTGCCATTACGAATGGATCACCGCCCATCGAGTTTTTGTACAAGCGACGTTTAGACTCTCGAGCGTTCGAAGTGGTTGGCTGCAACGAATCCTTGATGAAACAAGCGGTGGGTTTACCATCAGTCACCATCACAATCTGCTTCATCTCTTTCCGTTGGGCCTGCAATAACCGGCGCGATAGCCGCAGTCCTTCGGCGGTATTTGTGTGGTAAGGCCCAACCTGTGTCACGGCAAGCTTGCCCAGCGGAAGTTCTTCTGCGCTGTCATGAAACAGCACTACCTTGAGCGAATCGCCAGGGTACTGCGTCCTGATCAAGTGGGCCATCGCAAGCGCCACTTTCTTGGCAGGAGTGAAACGATCTTCGCCGTAAAGAATCATAGAGTGTGAACAGTCGAGCATGACTACCGTCGCACATGATGATTGGTAGTCACACTGATGTACGTGCAGATCGCTGTACTCCAGATTCAGTGGAACAGTCAAACCTTCGCGTTGAATGGCAGAAAGAAGCGTTGTGTTGACGTCGAGGTTGATCGTATCGCCAAACTCATAACGCTTGCTTGCAGCGGCTGCCTCAACGCCCGTGGAAAGATACACCGTGTCGTGGCGTCCTGAGACACTCTTGCCGAGACTGCCAAGTAGATTTCTCAGGGTCTTGTAGCCAAGGAAATCTAAACCTTTCTCGGTGACTTCGAAGCGAACATCGCGTGGCAAAGGGTAAGAGATTTCGCCGTTACCATTTCCACGACGTTGTTGTTCATTTCTGTTCTGCTGTTCTTCACGAAGTCGTAGATAGCCTTCTTCTACGAGACGCTCGATGAGTTCGTTAAGTAACTCTTCCAGCAACGATCCTTTGAACTGACCTTCATTGTCAGCAAGCATTTCTCGAATCTGGTGCTCATCAATCAGACCTTTCTCTACCAATGCCTGGAGCAAGGCAGCGCGTAGAGCATCGAGAGACGTATCAGTTTGCTTTTGGCGGCGGGTCCAATAGTAATCGTCGTCATAACCGGAATCGAGCAGAGCATCAGACATCGAATCCATCAACGCACCAAGGTTGATGGACGAGACGTCGAAGCCTTTGAATTTCGAGTAGCGAGTGAATTTCATTGCCGATTTCCGATTTCCGATTTAACCCGACTTTGCCGATGCCGATTGGCAAAGAGGTCCGTTTAAAACGCGAAGCGAGATTTCTAAATCGGCAATCGGCAATTGACAATCGGAAATCAACTATACTTCCCTGTCTCTGTCAGATCGTCATAGATCATTCCACGCCGATCCTTCTTCGCTTTCGTTACTGCAGTGTAACCACCCTCTTCGTTGCGACTAATTTTATTCTGGGCGTACAGCCCTTCGAGTACAAACTCGCAAGCTGTCACGATTCGAGCACTGTCTGCGCGATCAAAGTCAAAAGGAATCAATGAGGTTTCGAGCAGGTCGGGAACCGACTCGATCAATGTCCGGCACTCCTCGGCTGAAGCAGTATCGGCGAGAAGGAGCTTATTGCCTTCGTCGAACCATTGGACGGCCCGCGTGAAGTCGATGCCAACAAAGTAGCCCTCAAAAATTTCGCCGGCCGCCCGCTTGATTAAATCTCTTGCGATTCGACTAGCACCGATTTGTTCGCCTTCGTACTCCAACTCCATCTTGCCAGTCATGGAGGGGATTGCGGCATAGATGTCGGCGATGCGGGGCACGATTGTCTGCTCGCTCGTCAGTAACGAACGCCGTTCCGCATTTGAAACGGCTGATTCCATCACCGTGATTGGCAATCGCTGTGAAACTCCGGAGTGTTTGTCGACATGGTTGTCGTCGCGAGCCTCGAAAGCGATTTGTTCTACAACCTCGCGAATGAACTCGTCGATAACTACACGCTCGCGATCGGCAAACCTTTCGGTCCAGGCTTCCTGTTTTGTGATTTCAACAGCTGTCTGAATCTCCTTCGGGTAGTGCGTCATGATCTCCGAACCGATTCGATCTTTTAATGGTGAAATGATCTTGCCGCGCGCTGTATAGTCTTCGGGGTTGGCAGAGAAGACAAGCATTACATCCAGCGGCAGCCGCACCGGGTAACCCTTAATTTGAACATCGCCCTCCTGCATGATGTTGAAAAGGGCCACTTGAATCTTTCCTGCCAGGTCGGGCAACTCATTTATCGCAAACACGCCCCGATTCGCACGAGGTAACAAACCAAAATGAATCGTCAACTCGTCGCTCAGAAGGTGACCGCCTTTTGCCGCCTTGATGGGATCCACATCACCAATGATGTCTGCGACTGTCACGTCGGGTGTCGCGAGTTTTTCGACGAAACGCGAATCGCGATCGATCCAATTAATCGGTGTTGAGTCTCCGTTCTGCAAAAGCATCTGACGACCGTAAGCCGAGATCGGACGAAACGGATCATCATTAACTTCGGAGCCTGCGATGATCGGAATTCTTTCATCGAGGAGATTTGTCAGTTGACGAATTATGCGACTCTTCGCCTGACCGCGCAGACCGAGAAGAATAATATTGTGTCGCGAAAGAACCGCGTTAACGAGCTGCGGAATGACCGTATCCTCATAGCCCACGATGCCAGGAAAAAGTTTTTCGCCAGCTCGTAGTTTTCGAATCAGATTCAGCCGCAGTTCGTCTTTGACAGAAAGTGTTTGATATTGCGCCGCTTTTAGCTCGTGTAACGTTCTTGGGTAATCCATAGTTGAGTGAAGAGAGTGTACTTCAGAAAGCAGAGACTCGCGACCGCTCAAGTTTAAGTGGTCGGAAAGAGCTTCAATCTTCAAAAACTGAGTGGATCAATTCAGATACTCAAACTTCATGAGGTCGGGCAGGGGGCAGAAACTCTGACACTGAAATACAAGTAGTCGGGAAGGGGCAAAGCGGCGGTTTCTCTAAAGTTTACCTACTCAAGCCAAGCGTCGCCCCCGCTGGTTCAATAATCTCTGATGGGATTCTTACTTCACACTTTGTTTCGAGTGTCATGATTACCTGCGGGGGCGCGCTAGGCTTGAG
>DATEXA010000276.1:0-13472 GCA_035257465.1 Pyrinomonadaceae bacterium
GTCCCCATCTGCCCGCCATCGGAGTCATTAACAAGCGGTCAGCAGGCTGGGACGCCTGCGGTCCCAGCACATTGCCTGGTGATTGGTTGTCAGTGACACTCGATGTTTTCCTGATCCTAAAAGGTGCCGACAAGTTGAAGCGTAGCGGACATAGGCAGGCGAGGCATCTGCGCTCCACATGAAAAAACGCCCCACTCTACGCCTGCACCATACGGTGCGACTGAACTCGAAACCGTGTTACTTCACGCATTTTACTGGTAGACTCTGTAAGCAAATGCACGGTTAATTCGGCTTATGCCTATGGCATCTAGCTTGCTGAGTTCCGGTTGGCGCATCTCTTTCTCCCTCCGTTGCGCGGTCAAACTGCGCGAGGAGGCACAGGCTGGATATGAAGAAGTTAGTAAGAAAGCTGTTGGTGGTAGCGATGCTCGGGCTTGTATCGGTCGGGGCGTTTGCCCAAAAACAGGGCAAGGATCAGGATAAGAGACCCCCGAAAGAGCCCGTGAAAGTCATAACTAACGACAGAAAAGAAAACAACAGACCGCAGCAAAATAATAATCAAAAACACGACGACAGAAGAAAGCCCAATTAGAATCCTCTTGAAGGCCCATGCTACTGCGTGGGCTTTTCTCTTAATCGTCAAAGTCCTTAGAATTTCATCCACAAATAACGCACATTTCGCCCACGCAGCCATTCCTCACAACAGGTGGCAAAGCCGTGTCCGAAAAGAAAATCTTGATAAGAAAACAAGAGGTTGTTGGTTTGTGATTCACTTCGGACCTTGGATTAGTATCTCTTCCTGCAAAAAAAAATTCTGCGTAATCTGTGGAATCTACGGATAATGCTGGGCATGGTAATCCATGACTGAAACAAAGTGGCCTCTCTCGTTATCCGCAGTGCATGACGCTCGACGCACTATCTCAGGGTCGGCAATAAGAACGCCGCTTGTTCGATTCAACGCTCCGAATGCGCCTGCCGAGATCTATTTAAAACTCGAGAACCTTCAGCCGATAGGCTCCTTCAAAATTCGCGGAGCTGCAAACGCAATCGCACACTTGCCAGTGCAAAGGCTTCAACTCGGAGTGGTTACGGCCTCGGCAGGAAACATGGCCCAGGGTGTCGCGTGGATGGCTCGAAAACTTGGAATCGACTCCACGATTATCGCTCCGGCGACAGCGCCCGACATCAAGATCAAAGCGATCGAGCGGTTGGGTGGTCGCGTCATCAAAGTTTCATTCGACGAATGGTGGAGAGCTTTTGAGGAACGTACGTTTTCGGGAGTTGATGGTGCGTTCATTCACGCGTTCGATGATCCTGATGTCATGGCAGGAAACGGAACGATTGCGTTGGAAGTCCTTGAAGACTTGAGCAATGTTGATGCGATTGTAATTCCATGGGGAGGCGGTGGTTTGACGTGTGGGATCGCTTCAGTGCTGCGAGAGTTGCGGCCAGGTTGCAAGGTCTTTACCGCCGAAGTGGCTACGGCTGCACCATTGGCTGCATCGTTGTCGGCAGGGATGCCCATAGAAGTCGACTATGAGAAGTCTTTTGTTGATGGGATTGGATCGAAGGCTGTGTTTCCGCAAATGTTCGAACGCGCGAAGAACTTGATCGACGATGCGCTCGTTGCGGATTTGCGGTCGGTGGCGGATGCGGTCAAGTCGTTGGTTGAGTTCAACCACATTGTAGCCGAAGGCGCCGGTGCTACTCCTGTAGCCTGCGCACTATCCGGAAATGCAGGAACCGGGAAAGTTGTATGCGTAGTATCAGGCGGAAACATCGACACCGCTAAGCTTGCAGGCTTACTCCAACAATGAAGTTCCGCAGCAGTGTTACTCGAAGGTGTAACCCTGCGCGATCCAAGTTCTCACACAATCTCTACTGCGCTATGGTACCGACCCAGAGACCACTGCGCCTAGGTCAGCAGCTGATTCCAGCAGAGCATGCAGCGGTGACTCACTTGATCGATTCGAAGCAGAACGAGGGGCAGAATTTACAATTAAGGTGACAAGAGCACGAAACCAATTGTGAGTGACAGTCGTAACCAATTTATTGGTGCATGAGTTCCGCTTTAGCGTGGAAAGTCTCGGTGAAGAGCGAAATCGACCCGAGCAAGTTGCCTCCTGTACTAATCGAAGTGATAATCAAAAACAGCCCGATCCAATGTGTTCGTACCGGAAAACGATGAGATACGTTATTCGTCGCAGCACCCCTTTACTCCTCGTACATCTATTCCTTGCTGCGATCTGCGCAGGCTGCTCCAACAAGGCAGCCCAAGTGCCGTTCGAACGACCACCGGCACCGGTATCTGTGACGCCCGCGGTGGCGCAGGATGTCCCCACCTACATTGATGCGATTGGCAAAACTGTAGCTCGCGAAGTAGTTTCGATTCAGCCGCAAGTATCAGGGCGCATAACGCAGATCCATTTCACTGACGGCGCCAACGTGAGGAAGGGAGATCTGCTGTTCACCATTGACCCCCGACCTTACGAAGCGAACCTCAAGCAAGCGCAGGCCAAGGTTTCGCAGGATATCGCTTTGAAGAAGCAAGCCGAGGCGAACCTTGCTTCAGAAATTGCCAAGGCCAACTGGGGCGCGGTGCAAGTCAGTCGTTATCACACACTGGTTGAACAGGGCGTCGTTTCACGTGAGCAGTATGGGGAGTTAACCGCGAACCAAGGATCGCTTGAGGCAAACGTTGGCTCCGTACGCGCAGCAGTTAACAGCGCAGAGGAAAGCATTAAGGTAGACACTGCAGCGGTCGATAGCGCGAAGGTACAACTCAGTTATTGCACAATTCGCTCACCGATCGACGGCCGAGCGGGCCAGCGACTAGTTGACATTGGAAACGTTGTCAATCCGGGTGCGAACTCAAACAACAATAGTTCCAGCTCAGGCAGTCCTGCTAATGGAAACGGATTGCTCGTTATCGAGCGTCTGGATCCAATCTATGCTGACTTCACCATTTCACAAAACAGTCTTGCAGAGGTTCAGCAACAGATGCGTGCCAACAAGCTCAGGGCAGAGGTCAGGCTCCCTGACGATGCAACCTCGCAGGTGGTCGGGCAGCTTACATTTCTAAACAACGCTGTCGAAAACACCACAGGGACGGTTGCGCTGCGGGCGACCGTCTCGAACTCCGATCATCGCTTCTGGCCAGGTCGTTTCGTGAACATTCGCCTTGTTTTGAACACGATTCATCAAGCGGTCCTGGTGCCCGCGTCTGCGCCACAGATGTCGGCCAACGGATCATTTGTTTATGTCGTAAAGCAGGACTCGACTGCGGAACAACGACCCGTGACTCTTGGTCAGCGGCAGGGTGAGTTGGTAGTGGTCGAGAATGGAGTCGCATCTGGAGAGCATGTTGTAACTGCGGGACAGTTGGGTGTCACACCGGGAGGCAAGGTTAGGATCGAACAGCCAGCCCCAGCCGCAAGCACCGGAACGAAGTAATGAATTTATCGGAACCCTTCATTCATCGACCCGTGATGACGGCGGTGTTGACCCTCTCAGTTGTTCTGTTTGGGATACTGAGTTATCGCCAGTTACCTGTAAACGATCTTCCGCAAGTTGATTATCCCGTTATCCAGGTGCGCGTTGGTTATCCAGGCGCAAGTCCCGACACCATTGCCAACAATATTGCTACGCCCCTTGAACGACAGTTCATGCAGATCAACGGGCTGGAAGTTGTTACATCGACCAGCACTCAAGGTGTAGCAACATTCACCTTGCAGTTTGCTCTTGAGAAGAGCATCGATGCTGCTGCAACGGATGTGCAGACAGCAATTTCGCAGTCGATAAGTAGTTTGCCTGCTGATCTCCCGTCACCGCCGACGTACTCAAAAACGAATCCAAACGATCAGGCGATCATGTACATCGCGTTGACCAGCGATTCAGTTACGTCGGGTCAGCTCTATGACTACGCAAGCACACAGGTTGGCCAGCGCCTGAGTATTCTGCCGGGTGTCTCGCAGGTGAATGTCTTTGGGACGAAGTCAGCGATTCGAATTAAGGCAAACCCTTCGGCGATGTGGGCACGCGGAATTTCGATCGATGATTTGAGTGAAGCGATCAAACGCGGCACGAGTTACACGGGAGCGGGACAACTAGATAGCAGTTCGGGTACGGCTATTCTGCGTCCGCAGGGTCAACTTGAAAATGCCGAACAATACAGCAAATTGATCATCGGCGGCACAAGCAACGGGCCCATCTACCTCCGCGATGTTGCCGAGGTTAAGGATTCTGTTCAGGACGAACGCGTGAACATGCGCTTCTGGGTGCGTGGTTACGCTATTCCCTCCGCAACTGTGATTGTTGCTGTGAACCGTCGTGCAGGAGCAAATGCGGTAGAAGTGGCGAACAGCATCCGACAGATTCTGCCGCAGCTAAGTACTGAGCTTCCCGGGTCAATACGAATTACTCCAATCTATGATCGATCACTCAGCATCGTTCATTCGGTCACTGACGTGCAGATGACACTGGTGATCGCATTTGTTCTCGTCGTGATCGTGATTTTTGCTTTCCTGGGTCGTGCTACCGACACTTTGATTCCGACAGTGGCTCTCCCGTTATCGCTGCTGATTACTTTCATGGCGATGAATGCTCTCGGCTACAGTCTCGACAACCTATCGCTGATGGCCCTGACCCTCGCAATCGGTTTTCTTGTTGATGATGCAATAGTGTTTTTGGAAAACACTGTTCGACGAATGGAACGCGGTGAACAGCCATTCGAGGCCGCTGTTAACAGCGCAAAAGAAATCAGCTTCACCATCATGTCGATGACGATCTCACTGGCTGCCGTGTTTATCCCACTCGTGTTCATGACCGGTCTGGTTGGGAGAATCTTTCGCGAGTTTGCCATAACGATCGTAATCGCCATTTTTGCGTCAGGTCTGGTTTCACTGACGTTGACTCCGTTGATGTGCGCCCGATTGCTAAAGCCTCGAGGAGAGGGCTCGAAAAAAACCTGGATGGAGCGGGTGATTGGTGGCATCGAGAAACATGTGCTCGCCTTGTATGGAGGATCGCTGTGGTGGTTCTTAAGGCATCGCTGGCTCTCGATTGTGATCTGGGTTGTGTGCTTAGCCGGTACCATTGGACTTTTTATTCTCGTCCCGAAGGCTTTTCTACCACCGGGCGACAGCAGCGTAATCTTCGGTGCCTTTATCGCGCGTGAAGGTTCGTCACCAGCGCAGATGCGTGAATTGCAAAATCGTGTGGACGAGACTCTTCATCAGGATCCAAACGTCATCACCGATTTCACGTTGATAGGGGCAACTGGATTCCTCGCCGCAAACCAGGGCCTCACTTTTACGTTTATCCGTCCACCTGCGGAACGTAAGCCAATTCAGGAAGTGACTGCCGAGATGATGGGTAAACTCAACTCGATTCCCGGCGTGTTCACCTTTTTACGTCCATTTCCTGTTCTCGAAATCAGTACTGGTGTAACGAGTCAGCAACAAGGCCAGTATGCCTTTGCCGTTTCCGGTGCGAACCCTGCCGAGGTTTACGATGTCAGCCAGAAGTTGATGGGGAAACTCATGACTTATCCTGGCTTTTTGACGGTCTCGTCTGACTACTATCACAACACGCCCAACGTGAACATCGATCTGCGACGCGACCAGGCAAAGACATACGGAGTTTCTGAGGCTCGTATCCTTTCATTACTCCGCAATGCTTATTCGCAGAACTATCTTTACCTGATCAAGAAGCCCGACGATCAATACCAGGTCATTCTGGAAATTGAGGATGCTGCGCGCTCGACTCCCGAAGACCTGTCTCAACTATACATACGCTCCGACGATGGTCAGCGACTAGTGCCTCTTGGCGAACTGGTTACATGGAAGACAGTGCTTGGCCCACAGACGGTAAATCACTTGAACCAGTTCACCAGTGTCACGCTGTTCTTCAATCTTAAGCCGGGTGTAGCGCTAGGTGACGCTACCAACTTCATCACGAAGTCAGCCGCAGAGATTGTGCCGTCTAGTGTACGCGCTCAACTGGTGGGTGAGGCGCAAACTTTCTCGAGCACAGTTACGAGTCTGACCTTTCTGATGGCGTTAGCAGTTTTTGTGATGTACGTGATTCTTGCCATTCTTTACGAGAGCTATGTGCATCCTCTGACCGTCTTATCAACATTGCCAACTGCATTGGTTGGAGGATTGTTGACGTTGATTGTCTTTGGTGAGCAAGCGTCGCTCTATGCTTTCGTAGGGATGTTTATGTTGATGGGTATCGTCAAAAAGAACGGAATCATGATCGTAGATTTTGCGCGGCATCGAGTCGAAGCCGGCGAGCGTGCAGAACAGGCTATTCACGATGCAAGCATGGATCGTTTTCGACCGATACTTATGACGACGTTGGCTGCTGTGTTTGGCGCTTTGCCGATCGCGCTTGGCTTCGGTGCTGACGGCGCATCCCGACGCCCACTCGGTCTCGTGGTAGTTGGCGGTCTCGTCATTTCACAGTTCATAACTCTCTACATCACGCCCGTAATCTATCTGTACCTTGAGCGCTTTCAGGAAGACGTACTCGACCGCACCGCTTTTTTTGGATCGCGAAAAGCTCGAAAGAGTGGTGAGGATCGAATCCAGCCCGAACATTCCGTTCCAACCGATATGGCCACAGGAGATTAACCTCCCCAGATTAGAAGAAGTAGGTAGGCAAGCAAAGAGCGCCCCCGGAGGTTAACTGGAAACGCCTCTCTGCATGCGCAACTCTCCGTGGTTTTCTAAGAGACCCGCTGATTCTAAATCAGCGGGTCGGTTGATCTTCGGTATGGCCGCCCAAACCAAAGAACACTTGGGTTGGATTTCCAGCTTTCTACACCTAGCGGACACTCATCGCTTCTTTTCGTTTATCTTCCTCAGCCCACTCTTTCGCGGACACAAACGACTCCGAGTCGTAGATCAGCACAATCGTACCCACCGGTAAACGTTTGCTCATTTCGGCGGCGGTAGACATCGGAATACGAATGCAACCATGACTTTGAGGGATATGAGGAACAGAAGGATTTCCGTGAATTGCCAAACCGTCGCTGAAGTAGTTCGGGTAATAAAGTAATCCGAGAGGCGATTTCTTCCAGCCTGATAACTTGTTGTAAATCCTAAAGCGACCTCGTGGTGTATAGGCCAGGCCGCGCATGCCTTTCTCTTTGTAACGCTTTCCACTCCCAGTCGAGACAGGAAGAATCTTTTTGATTGCTCCTTCACCATCGACTAACAGAAGCACCTGTCGATCGAGATCAACTTCAACGTGTCGATATCCGTCATCTCTTGGTTTTGGAGCGCTCGCATTCATGATTGCTTCATAGTCATTTCTCGTAATGCTGCCTGTCACTTTCAATCCTTCCCATTTTTGAAAGGTGATCAGGGCCATTTGTCCGCCCCCGAAACCCATCTCTCCGAGACGATGTTGCGCCGCCCTAATGTCGGATTGTTTGAGTGGTGCGTGCTTCCTGGTCTTTGCGAAAGATCCAACAGGAAGCAGAAAAATCAGGACCAGGGTAACCAACGCCGCCCGTTTCTTTGAAGTAGTCATGGAAGAGCCCCTTTTAGAAAAGTAAACGCATGGATGCCTACTACGTATCTGTCAGTCAGGAGGTGGGCAGGTGTCGGGTGTGTTTTCTGGCAGAAACCGTACCACGATCACGATACGCCCGCAGTTCGCGGCGGTCAATCGAGATTTTCATGTCAAAAGTGTCCGTTTGATTGAAGCGACATTCAGCCTTTGATCCAGCGGAGCGGCCTAATACGCATACAATTATAAGTGGCGAAAAGTCGCAGTCTCGTTTCCAACTCGACACCCAACTAATCTACAATGCTACTCGGCTCGCTAAACCTCGAATATCCCCCTGCGTATATTGCGTTGCAACTAGCCCCGCGAAAACGAATTGGCCGCTATGAAATCTGCTCGCAACTCGGCGCCGGTGGGATGGGGGAGGTTTATTTAGCCCACGACACAAAGCTCGACCGCAAAGTTGCTCTGAAGATTCTTCAAATTCCCGTCAGCTCGGATAGCCGCTCTGTTTCTGACGACGAGAAGAGAAACGATCATCTCCGTCGTTTTGTCCAGGAAGCAAAGGCAGCGTCGGCGCTCAACCATCCAAACATCCTCACGATTTACGAAATTGACGAAATAGATTCCGATCCCTTTATTGCTACGGAGTTTGTCGACGGCGAAACGCTGCGCCAACGATTAATAGCCGGTCCCGTTCAGCCGCGTGAGGCTCTCGACATTGCCGTTCAAATCGCCAGCGCGCTCGCTGCTACTCACGGTGTGGGCATCATTCATCGTGACATCAAGCCTGACAATGTCATGCTTAGACGTGATGGGATTGTTAAAGTTCTTGACTTCGGTCTCGCCAAGCTCACTCGCGAAAGGCAGACTTCAGAAACCGATTCTCTGGCGCCCACTCAGGATTTCATTCATACCGAAGTTGGTATCGTGATGGGAACTGCGCATTACATGTCACCTGAACAAGCCAGGGGTCTTGTTGTTGATGCGCGCACTGACATTTGGAGCCTGGGTTGTGTTCTGCATGAAATGATTGCTGGACGGAAACCATTTGCAGGTCCGACAACGATCGATGTCATGTCAGGAATCCTGCACAAAGAGCCCGAGTCACTGTTGTCACATTTGCCCGATGGACCGGCGGAGCTTGAACGCATTGTTTATAGAACCTTGCGCAAAGAGCGCGAGGAGCGTTACCAAACCATCTCCGACTTGCTGATTGATCTTAAAGATCTAAAGAGCGAACTTGATGCCCAGTCAAAAGGTTTCATATCTCCGCGAATAAGCGGGACAACCTCCAGAGAGTTAGAAGCCTCGTCAGTACCAGAAAAGTCAATCGCGGTACTCTATTTCGAAAACATGAGTTCGGATGCCGACAGCGATTACTTCTGTGCAGGCATGACCGAGGACATCATCACTGACCTTTCGAAGATCAAAGAGTTGAAAGTAGTGTCTCGGTCTGACGTGTTGCCGTTCCGCAACAAGGAAGTGAATAAACGTCAGGTGGGTGAAACGCTCCGAGTGAATTACATACTCGAGGGAAGTGTTCGCAAGGCCGGCAACAGAATTCGCATTACTGCGCAACTCATCAATTTGCAGGATGGTTATCACTTGTGGGCTGAGCGGTTCGACCGTTTGATTGAGGATATCTTCGATTTACAAAACGAGGTTTCACAAAAGATCGTTGATGCCCTGAAGATCTCGCTAACGGACACTGAGAGACAGCTACTTACTCAAAAGCCAACGGACGATCTGGTCGCTTATGATTTTTACATGCGTGGCAGAGAACTCTTGTACTTGAAAGGGAAGCGACATACTGAGAGCGCCATCGAGATGTTTGAAAGTGCAGTGGCGATCGACCCTGGCTTCGCGTCTTCTTACGCTGCGCTGGGTGAAGCGTATTCATCGATGTACGAATGGTACGACGGGAATTCGTCCTGGCTGAGTAAGGCAATCGAAATGAATCAGAAAGCCCTGAGCCTGGATCCCACATCGTTAGAAGCTCAGTTTGGGATTGCGATGGTTTATTTCCACCATCGGAGGTTCTTTGAAGCGAAGCGGGTGATCGAAGAGATTCTTGGAGGGAACTCTGAGTTTTATCCAGGCTGCCTTCGGCTGGGGATGATTGCGGAATTGTCAGGCGATCTTGATGGTGCGCTTAAGTATTATCGCCGCTCGGCGGAGCTAAAACCTTACGACGAAGATCCATGGCGTTACCTTGTGGGCGTGTATCGGAAACTTTCAAATCCACAGGCCGCGGATGAAGCAGCACTCAAGGTGATCGAAATTACTTCACGCAAGCTCGAGGCAAGTCTGGATGACATTATCGTTATGAGCCGACTGGCGGAAGCTTATGCACGCTTCGGAAGCAGAGTAGAAGCGATAGCAACTCTGAAACGAGTTTTAGAGCTTGAACCAAACGATGGCCTGGCCGTCTATAACTGTTCATGCGCCTACGCTTTACTTGGAGACAAGCGCGCGTCGCTTATTTCATTACGTCGAGCTTATGAAAGTGGTTTTAGAACAGTTGCGCACTGGGCCAGGACAGATAGCGCATTCGATTCAATGAGCGGAGATCAGGAGTTTCAGCAATTGATCGCTGAGTTGCAGTGAAACCAATTACTCCCGAGTTATAACTTCCTTCGAAATGGAGAGCGTAAATGCCAAAGTATGTTATTGAACGCGTCGTGCCCGGAGCCAGCAAATTGACGCCAAGCGAGTTGAAGACTTTATCGCAGCGGTCGTGCAATGTTCTTAACGAGTTGGGGCCACAGATTCAGTGGATTCATAGTTATGTCACCGACAACAAACTCTATTGCGTTTACGTCGCCCCAAACGAAGAGATGGTTAAAGAACATGCGCGGCTCGGTGGGTTTCCTGCGAACCATATAGCGCAGGTCAAGACAGTTATCGACCCCACGACTTCTGAGGAATGAGCAGGTGATGGATCTTCGATCAATCCAGAAGCCGTTAAAAGAGAAGTATCGAAACGAACCGGGTAGTTCGCGAATCACCCTCAGCGCGCATGGTTCGGAATCCGAAAGCCCGATTGCTTGTTCAGTTGAAGTAGGTCAGAAGCTTCTCGCGGCGCAGGCCCATCAGGGAGTTGGAGGACCAGGAACAGGTGCATGTTCGGGCGATCTTTTGCTAGGGGCGTTAGCCGCTTGTGCGCAGTTGACTTGTCAACTTGTAGCAACAGCTATGGGTATACCAATCGAGCACATACGCGTTGATGTCGACGGGGAGATGGATCTGGCAGGTACGTTGGGAATTTCGAAAGACGTGCCTGTCGGGTTTGAAGATATCCACGCAAGGTTTGAGATTGAGGCGCCCGAAGCCACGCCGGAACAGTTGGCTGCATTGAGAGAGAAGACCGAGCAATATTGCGTGGTGATGCAGACGCTAATCAATCCACCAAAGATAAGAACGAGCTGGAATGATGGGAAATAAGAACCAGGAGTTATAACTCCGATAGGTCTATCCTTGTTCCTCATGTGAAAGTCGGCGGCGAAATCAGAGACGCCAAGTGTGTTGCTTGAATACGCTCCGTATTCGGCAACACCAGCGAGGCCGACACGTGACGAGAACTACTGGCAATTCTGACAGTTGTTGGAAATCTCTGCCGACCTTTAAATAACCCGGCGAATGGAAGACCAAGACTCGATCATTCAAAGTGTGTTGCATCCGACCGATTTTTCGGAAGGGAGCAAAGTCGCATTCCATCATGCGCTCAAGATAGCGCTGTTGGCGAAATCCGGACTCACGCTCTTAAACGTTACACCGGATGGGACGTCGGAGTGGTCCGAATTTCCCGGTGTGCGTGAAACGCTCGAGCGGTGGGAATTGTTGCCAAAGGGAAGTCAGAGATCCGCCGTTGGAGAACTAGGCATTGACGCGAGCAAGGTGTTCACACAGGAGAGTGATCCGGTTGAAGCAGTTCTTCGTTATCTCAAGAAGCATCCCGCTGACTTGATTGTCCTTGCTACAAACCAGCACGATGGACGCGCCCGTTGGCTCGGCAAATCTGTAGCTGAACCAGTTGCGCGAAAAGCGTGGGAGATGTCTTTGTTTATTCCGGGTGATAGCGATGGGTTTGTAGACGCTCGAGACGGTTCAGTGCATTTGAGCAAAATTCTTATACCAGTTGCTCGGTCGCCGCGGCCCCAACCAGCCGTGGAAGCGGCCGCGAGATTGGTTGAAAAATTTAAGTGTACGGCAGGGACATTTGTTCTGATGCACGTTGGTGACTCGCGTACAATGCCGACTTTTCGTCGTCCCGAAGTAGCTGGTTGGGAGTGGAAGCAAGAACTAAGAACGGGCGAGGTCATTCAGAGTATTGTCGACGCCGCGAAAGACCTCGAAGCCGATTTGATTGTGATGTCCACTGATGGACGCAATGGTTTTTTGGATAGTCTGCGAGGCAGCCATAGTGAAAGAGTGTTGCGTCATGGCGCTGCACCGTTGTTAACTATTCCTGTTGGTCCCCCCGCGTGAGAAACCCGTAAACTAAGGGTCAGGAAGATGTCAAAGTTCTTGATCAGGAAGTGTACGCCGGGCTGCTTTGTACTATTGCTCCTCGCTGTCGTCTCGGTTGCGCAAACTCCCACGCCCACACCCAACGAACAACTTGTTAAAGTCGAGTATGATGCCAGTAAGAATTTCACTCAGATCAGTCTAAATCCGATCGTGTTGGCTAGCAGAAAACTAGAAGAACTGCGCCTTGCTGCCACTTCTGGATATCCTGGCAAAACACGAACGAAACCAACCGAAATCACCCTCATCATCTTCTCTCTTTCACACACTGATGAGAATAGATACGGAGCAACCCACAAATTGTCTGCTGTCGCCGACGGTCACCGGTTTGATTGGGGAGAAACAAGCCACGCAAAACAGGGCGCGAATGGATTGTTCATCGAGGTTATGATGGCGAATATCCCAATCGATGACTTTCTCGCCGTGAGCAAGGCTAAGACAGTAAAAATAAAAATTGGGTTTGCTGAAGTTGAACTCTCGCCGGAGCAGATAAATATACTGCGCCTCACAGCCAGCTACTTCACTGAGTAAAGATTAACGACACGGACGTACGCTATCGCGTCAGTCCGATGCAAGCGTCGGTTCGCGGACTTGAACCGCATCGCAAGAGTTATAAGCGCGGAAGCTACATAAGAAAACCGCTTTGACCGCGCATGTCGAATGCGGAGATCAAAGCGGAGTGGTCTTCAAAAAGTTGGTGCCCGCTAGTAGATTCGAACTACTGACCCCTCGCGTGTGAAGCGAGTGCTCTACCGCTGAGCTAAGCAGGCAAGTCTTTTAGAATCAATAACTTACGAGAGAATTGGGACCAAGGCCAGCTGTAAAGCCATTGATTTGAAAGCATCTTAAGTCATGTGTGCTCGCTCGCGCTAGCAATAGTGCGAATACCGCACGCTCGGATTTCCGTCGTGGTCTCCGCATCGCGAATTAGACACCCGGCAAAACTCTAAGTTTTTGCCTTTTCGAAGGTTGCAGCCACCTGAGAAAAATCGTGATTTTCATGTTCCTTACCATTCCTTTTCATCGCGTATAAGTAGCGTGCTGTTATTTTTGGCCACGTATTGGCCAGTTGGAATCCTAAATCGTTAGGAGTCTGTCAGGTTTGCAAAGATCCGCACCCGACTCCTAGTGGGATCGATGGGCATTGTCAACTTAACTCCTCGCGAAAGGGCATGAGTCAAGTGAGAATGGATTCAACCACTTTTCGAGATTCAGTAATTAAGTAATTATGGCTCGATGCGACTAACTTCTTCCCAAGTATTGAATCTCGATCGCATCACTTCCCGATAAGCACTCGCTCGGTACAGATGTCTCCCTACGCGAAAGTGAGAGTTAATGATGCCGAAGGCCGACAGAAAACGTTGCCCATGGCCCGGCGACTTGAACCGTCTCATCAGCCTCTCCCGCAACCTGGTGGGCTGATGCGA
>DATEXA010000277.1:0-9535 GCA_035257465.1 Pyrinomonadaceae bacterium
GCCAGGACATTCGCTGATTCAAATCGCACTTTGTCAGTGATATCAAACCAGAAGCTTGTATAGCCGTACGGATGGGTTCCTAGTGATCGACCGTTGAGCCAGACTTCGGCGTTCATGTAAACGCCGTCAAACTGAATTAGAAATCGCTTGCCTTTTTGTTCGTTCGGCAGGGTGAAGGTTTTGCGATACCAACCAGTGCCACCATTAGTAAATCCACCGTTTACCTGGCTGATGGCATCACGATTGAAGGGCGAGTTGGTTCCTGGTAAATCTTCGATGCTCCAGTCGTGCGGAAGATCGAGTGTGCGCCATGCCGTGTCGTCAAACTCGGGCGACTCTGCGCCTTGCGCACCACCTAAATGAAACCTCCAGTTATCATCAAGCAGGACGGAGCGTGCTTGTGCGTGAACGACTACTGGTTGAACTGATAATGCAAGTAGGAGGAGACTGAGGAAATAAACGGCTTGTCCGATATGCTTTAGCTTGTCTGTTGGGCTCTGCATAAGATGAATATCTTTCTGACAAGCTAAAGAGCCTTTTGCAAAAACTCAACCTCTCATTCTCCCCAAGCTTCAGCTTGGGGTTAGGGGCGGCTTGGAAAAGTAGTTAACCGTTTCAACGGTTTATGAAGAACCACTGGAATCTCGCGGAAACCGTTAAAATGGTTCCCAGGTTTCATTCGAACTCGGATCCCCAAGCTGAAGCTTGGGGAGAATGAGAGCTTGGACTTTGAAAGCTGCACTAAAGCACATCGGACATTCACAATCACTCCTGCTCTCCGAGTTTTCTGATCGCCGCAATCAATTCTTCCGAATTGACGGGCTTCTTGAGGTGCACCTGATACCCCGCGCTGAGAGCACGCTGTATGTCGTCGTTCGCTGCGTAGCCGCTGACCGCAATTGCCGGGATATCACCGCCCAAATCGCGTGTTCTGGATCTCAATTGTCTAATCAGATCGTAGCCATCATTAACAGGCATCCCTAAATCAGAAATCAGCACTCTCGGTAACAACTCTTTGTTACTCAGAACCTCGAGAGCTTCCGATACAGAACTGACAGAGATCACTTCTGCGCCCTGGTCCTTTAGAACTGCATCCAGCATCGCTCGCGCATCCGGATCATCTTCCACACTCAATATACGAACATTACTCAGTTGGTTCGTTGTAGGGACTGTTGGCTCACTCGTGGCTGTTAACCGCAGAGCAACATCCGGACTTATGCCCACGCAAGGAAGTGTCACGGTAAAGACACTGCCTTTACCAACTCCCTCGCTGTACGCGGTGATTGTTCCGCCGTGTAGTTGCACAAGATGTCGCACGATTGCGAGGCCCAATCCAAGCCCGCCGTGTCTTCTCGAATTTGAACTATCGACTTGTCGAAACCTTTCGAAAATCAGCGGCAGGAACGCCGGCGGTATCCCTTCTCCTGCGTCAGCAACAATTATCTTTACCTCGGAGTGATCGCCTGAGACATCGACCATTATTTCGCCGGCCACGGAACTGAATTTTACTGCGTTGGAAATTAGATTCCAGACTACTTGCTGCAGGCGAACAGCATCTCCTGCAACCGGACCAATATTTGAACCGATACTTGTATTGATCCGGATCTGTCGAGCATCAGCCGCGGGACGTATCGCTTCTACGGCCGCCTGAACGACTTGTGCCAATTGAACCGGACGAGGATCAAGCTGAAACTTTCCCGAGATAATCCTAGACACATCGAGAATATCTTCGATCAACTGTGTCTGCGCTTTTGCGTTCCGATCGATGATCTCGATCGCCTGATTAAATTTGTCTTCGCTGAGACGGCCGCGCTTCAACATACTGGACCAACCGACGATGGCATTCAATGGAGTTCGCAACTCGTGAGACACGACTGCCAGAAACTCATCTTTAGCGCGATTGGCGATTTCCGCTTCTGTCCGAGCCGCATATTCCAAGGTCAGTAGTCTTTCGCGCTCATCTTCAGCTTTCTTCCTTTCCACAAACTGGCCGATTTGACTACCTATGCCAGTAAAGCGCGCAATCATGTCACGATCAGGCTGCCTGATTTTGTGACTAAAGAACTCCATGACACCCAACAGCTTCTCCCCGGAAACAATTGGGAAGGCTAATGCCGCGTGCAAACCATGTTGGGCGGCCACAGGCGCCCGAGGAAAGTTGTCGTCTTTCGTTACGTCGCTTACCCATGATGGTTTGAGTGTCGACCAGACACGTCCGGGCAAACCGACCCCTTCCGCCAACGCAAGTGAGTGGGTCACAGAAACAAACTGATTAAACTTTGCTGGTGACGCTGACCACACAGTTATGCACCGAAGTGCCCTGCCTTCGTCATCTGGAATCCACATACCGCCAACTTCCCACCGGAGACTCGTACAAATCGTTTCCAATATCCGCGACGTCGCCGCACTGAGGTCCGGAGAGTCAGAGAGAATTCGAGTAATCTCCAGACTTGTGGCCATCTGCCGTTGGCTTTGACTAAGAGTCCTGAACGCATAGCTGCGCTCTTCAACCGTAGCGACCAGAAACAAAAACATCACGGCGTTTGTCCCCAGAAACACTTGCAGTACTACAAGCGAGTCGTTTGGTGACCGACCACTGAAGGCTCCGAGGCCATTCGAGGTCCCCCATACCGCGGCAATGGACAGCATGACATTAGAAAGTGAGACACCTCTTGTTCCCAGGCGAAACGCAATCCAAAGAAAGATTGGCACCATCAATCGGGCCAGAGGATAGTAGCGAATGGAAATCGGATTAGTTCCACCGAAGTTCGCGAGCGCTGACAATGTCAAAAGCGTAATGACAAATGTGGCTTCGAGGCGCCTGCTTTTTGGTAAAGGAGCAAACCACGTAAGCAATAATGGAGCGACAACGAGTGCTCCGACGGAATCTCCTAACCACCACGTTGACCACAGGCGACCGAAGTCTGCCCAGTTCGCATCTCCGCCAAGACAAAGACTCAGGCTACCGATAGTCGAGCTCATCATCGTGCAAACGAGCGCAACAACTACAAATTTGAAAACGTCTTTCGCGCGGTCAAGGGTTCGATGAAAGCCAACGCGCTCAAGGAGGATTGCGGCAGACAGTGCTTCGAGCGTATTACCAATGGAGATCGCGACGTCAGTCACAAAAGGTGCTGGAGTTAAGTATGTGTTGGCGGCAAGTGCGCCTAAAAGAATCCCAGGCCAGACCCGGTAACCAAGTATTACCACTGCTGCAATCGCGAAACCTGTCGGCGGCCACACGGGCGAAACGTTTGTGTGAATGATCGCCAGCGAAAGTCCGACCTTGGCAAGTGCAAAATATGAGATGGCAATTGCTGCAATCTGCGCAAGCAGTACCAGCGAACTTCGGTAACTTAAGAAGTTGTTCGAAGGAGCTATTGTCTTTTTAACGGGAAGGAATTGTTGCCCCTGTCCGTTTGGCTCTAACTGGGGATTCATAGTTTCGGACTATTGTCGTATCAGGACACGAACACTTTGAAAGGTTTCCCTGCCTATTGAGATGACGGCGACGCTCGCAAACGCTTGAGTGGGTACGGGCTCATTGTACAGAGTTTCACCGCGCTATACAGCAGTGAAACAGGAGGGTAGCAAGATTGGCCTATGAAGGACGGCAGGTCGAATTCATTGGTCTGACGATGGAGGATTTATCCAGACTTGTTCAAAAACTACCTCACGTATTCCCAGTGCCAAGGTTCGTAAAAATATGGACGAAACCCGAACCTCTCGCCGTTTCGAACGAGCCATTGGTACGCAGGCGTCTTTACTTGAATCCCACGATTTGAGTCTCGCGTATCAACCGGATCTCCTCCCACATAAAGATCCAGCGCTCGACCTGTGAAGTGAGGGCTATTGACCGCAAGCCCGGCACTACCAGCATTGGGCTGCTTACGGCGCAACTCCTCCTGATATTCCCTGGAACGAAAAGCGGAGACTATCTTGAAGTATTGCTCTGACGCCGCGAGCTCGTCCTTTCCGACGTGATCAAGTTTCAGAGTTGGATCAGCAATCGCAGCAGCAACCATCTCTTTGTAAGCCGCGTAAGTTTTGCGCTCTACCTGACGAAGTTCGATTAAGCGTTCGGGATCGTAGAAATCTGAGACCGGCGCGGTAAGCAACTGATCAGGGTTGGCCGGTGTGCGATCTTTCAGACGGTTGCCTTGCCAGAGTGAGACCAGCGCCATGAGCGTATCTTCATTAAGTACCCCGTTGGAACTAACACCCGTCTTTTTCTGCCACAGCGCAAGAGCAGCGGCAAAATCATTTGTGAGGGGTTCATCGTTTGTCTTCAGGGTTTGACCAATCAATGAATCGTAGAGATACCAACCGTGCTGTTGTTTTCCGCCGAAAGTCCAGGTCAGATCATTTCTGAGACTGGCGTTCTGTTCGGCTGCCGCGACGAAGGCGGTGTTAGTGGTGGGCTTGGTGTCAGTAATGCTGACAACAGGCTTAACAATCGACTCGGTTTTCGATTGTGTCGTTTGAACGCGGCTACCTCGAGCACTCAAAGATACCGCGCCAACAACAATCGCCATCACGGCTGCAACCACGACAATATGAACTCTGACACTATTCATACACATCCTAACTTAGCAGTTTTATGAGGACATTGTCGGGTAGAGTTGTCGGATGCACAAACTTTAAATCCGGTTCGATGGAATCTGAAAAAGTTTTCCGCCGATTACGCCGATTACGCAGATTCAGTTTGGAACAGTTTGGCGAGTCCCTCTGTTCGTAAAGAAATCTGCGTAATCGGCGTAATCTGCGGATGATGTTCTAACGTCGTTTGCGGTGGGTATTCGACTGACGTACTCGTGCTCGAGGTCCGTCCTTGCTCTTCTTATTCTTCACCACTGCTGTTGCCTTCTCTTGCGTATGATGCGTTTCCTTTACGTCTTCGGTCGCTTTGTCCAAAGAGGCCGTAATCAAATCGTCACTCGGGCGCGTGCCATTCACAAAGGCAAACACATGATAGTTCGCGTTGCGCTCACGAATCACTTCAATGCGACCTTCCCGCTTAATCCGCGCCAGGTCGGCCATCAGGAAAGTTTGCTCCGCTCCACTCATGTAACGGTAATCAATATCAAACGCTAACCCGGTCGAATGGGGCGGCGTGTCGATCGTCACTGCATTTCTGTTCACCCTCCTCAATACATGCTGATACTGTTCGGGTCTTACGAGTGAACTCACTGGCAGTGGCCGATCAAACTGGCTGTGATAGGTCGATGCAACTTCTTCGAGGATCTTTAATGCTTCCGGTCTTAGCGAACTAAGCATGTTGACCTTCAGTGCCTGTCGATCGTCTGCCACGTCGAGATTGAACGACCGGCCATTGAAGTTCCTGGCGAGTGTCTGCAATGACTCAAACTCTTGCTGTAATCTCTGCCTGCTCTCTTCCGTACCGTAGGATTGATCGATGAGCGCTTTGTCCTTCTCGTTCGACTCTAGTTCCTGCTCGCGCGTGTCTATTTGCTTTTGCAGTTCCTTTTGTTTGGCATGGTCGCGTTTCTTAAGCTTGCTCGCCTGTGATCTTAATGATGCGATTTCAGACTGAAGTTTCGAACGTTGTTCACCAAGCTGTCGATACTCGTCATTTAGCTGTCCTTCACTAGAAAGCCCGATGCTATGGTCGTCTTCATACTTTGTGAAGACCGAATCGTCAGCCTTAGCGCCAACGCCAATCAGGACATACGTATTCGTGACCGATGGCACGCCGACGAGTTCTCCTCGTTCGATCATCGACGCAAGATCGACGTAGTCCTGACAGGTGTGGATGTTGTATTTCATGATCTCAGCAACTTGCGCAGCGAGAAACCAGTGGCGATCACTATAGTGTTGAAGTTCGGTAGGGATCTCGATAGCGCCACTTGCCGAAGCGCCGCGATCTGCTTTCACTCTTTCAACCGCCGCCTCATAAGCCTCAGGACCGAGAGGGGTAGGACTCGAAGATGCGGTCTTCGCTGCAGAGAGCTGGTATCGTCTCGCTCGGTATCGGACGAGACCCCAAACCACCGCAGCTGCCGCAACCGTTAATAGAAGTACGAATAAAAGTCGTTTCCTCATGAATCTATGTCAAGACACGGAATTCGTGTCACGCGACATTTACATCTCCATTGTAGAATTCTGACAATCAAACCTCGTCGTCTTCGACGCCGAGTGATTGTACGCTTGATTGAGATTTAACAACGCTACGGGTTTTGAGCAGGCGAGAGGCCGGGACCGCAGGCGTCCCCGCCTGCTGATTGAGATTCAATAACGTTAGTGGTTCCGAGCAGGCGTGGATGCCTCACTTCCAGCTACTGGAGTAAGTCGCGAAGTTCAGTGTGACCCGCGTGATCAGCCCATCCTGCCGCTGTCGATTTAACCTTCGTATCCTTCACATTTCGATCTGCACCATGGTCCAGCAGAAACTCGACCATCGGGCGATGGCCATTCAATGCGGCGTAATGCAAACCTGTACCGGCGTAGTCAAATCCTCCAGGTACCACATCCACCTGGGCGCCTTTTTCCAGGAGAAGCTTGGCCGCATCGATGTGTCCGTGCATGCATGCATAAACGAAAGCATTGTTGATGATTCCCTGCTGATCCTGTGACCACTCATTAACGCGATCTGTGAGTGTCCGCTTGCCGGCCGCGTCGTGATTGGAATGTGCGATCGCTTCGAGGTCGCCCCACGGCCAGTTAATCTTGCCCGCCTCAGGTTTTAGAGTTCCGTCGTCATTGAAGTAGTTTTCGATCAAATCAGTGCTACCTAGACCGGCTGCGATTCGGAGATTCTGAATCGCGACGCCACGTTCAAGCAGCAGCGCAATCACGTCTTGACTATTCCAGTACAGAGCTTCCTCCAGGGGTGTCCAGCCACCGGTACCGTCAATAGCCGCACCGCGGTCGAGCAACAATTCAGCGACACCTCTGTTGTTGATGCTGGCCGCCGCGACAAGCGGCTCATTCAACTCGGCTCCAGCATCAACAAGGACGGCAGCCATCTCTACGTTGTTGGGTTTGTCCTTACCGTCCAGCGCCACGCATTGCAGTAACGTCGGATGGCTCGTCGATGAGCGCAAAGTTGCGAGTGATGGGTCCTCGGCGACAAGTTGTTTGAACTTCTGCAAGTCACCGGATCGGACTGCTGCGACTGCTGGGAGAAACTTTGTGTCCATGGTCACCTCTTTTCCTATCGGCATTTTAGTTCTTAAGTTCAACCAGTTCGAGGCGAATTGTCGTGGTGCCGATATTTCTCAGCCCAGTGCGTTACGGGATCGCGATAGATGACGTCGCCGATCCGGAACTCTGCTTCCGTAAACGAACCGTCCGCGCCATGAGTTCGAACCTAGCCCCCTTCGATCACATAGATGACATACGCCGGATGCGAGTGTATAGCTTCCTTTGCGCCAGGTTTTAGAGTCGCCTCGAGAACGCGCACCCGAGAGTTTTCAAGTTTCAATAGAATCGTTTTAGGGTTCGCGGTGAGCACGTCCTGTGGATTTTTAATGGATGCGTCACCACGAACAAAACAGATAACCAACAAGAAGACTGACAAGATAAAGATTCGCTTCATAAGACCTCCAAGTCTAAAACTGAAATCATGTTCGCCTGCGAAAGCAGTCGTGAGCATATCGCTTGGGGCAGCACAGTGATACCCCGCGTAGAATAAAAAAGGAAAAAGATCCAAGGAGAAAGCACAACGCAGATAATCGCTCCCATGATTCGCTTTTCATAAAGCACCGAGCGTAAAATCGCGGCCAGAGGAGCACAAAAAACATGGCCGATCCGAATGAAAGTGAACTTGCGGACACGCAGCAGTTGCCAGCCTTCGACTCAACTTCCCGGCATGATAACGAAGGATTCAGAGCTGAGCAGAAGCGTATTGAAGACATGATTGCGGCTAACGTCCCACTTAGCGAAGTCCTTTCAAACCTTGTCTTGATGATTGAAGCGCAGTCGCCAGAAATGCTTTGCTCCATCTTGCTGCTTAGTGATGACGGAAACCATGTGCGACATGCAGTAGCGCCAAGTCTTCCGGCGAATTATGTAAAAGTGATTGACGGTAGTCCGATTGGGCCAAAAAATGGCTCATGCGGTACTTCTATGTTCCGCGGTAAACCAGTGATCGTCACTGACATCGCCACGGATCCACTCTGGGATGACTATCGCAACTTTGCGTGGGCAATTGACGTCGCAGCCTGCTGGTCTACGCCGATAATGTCGAGCAAGGGGAAGGTGCTTGGATCATTTGCGATGTACTATCGCGAGCCGCGTGCGCCGAAGGGTGAAGAACAACTACTCACAAACGTGGCTACGAAGCTTGCTGCGCAGGCTATTGAGCAATCGTCCAAACGTCAGCAGGCAGTTATAGAGAAGGTTATGCATCCTGAAAGGATGTAAAAGGCCCCGGTGAAAGCCTTCGCAGAACAATATAGAGTTGTGAAGACTTGAGGGATTACGATGTTGGCTTTTTCGTGTAGCGCGCGAGAATCAACCGCACGTAATTGCGTGTCTCGCTGTAAGGTGGAATCGTGTTACCGAATTTTATGACCGCACCCTCACCGGCGTTGTACCCGGCCAAGGCCAAATCAATTCTGCCGTTGAACATCTTAAGAAGGTCCTTCAGGTAACGCGTGCCACCCATGATGCTCTGCGCGACGTCGAAAGGATTCGTCACCCCGTATCGCGCAGCCGTGTCAGGCATGAGTTGCATTAATCCCATCGCTCCCTTGTAACTCGTCGCGTTTGCGCTGAATTTCGACTCCTGCGACATCGTGCAGTAAATCAGGAACGGATCGACGCCGTACTGTTTTCCGTAGGTACGAATGAGACCGTCGATTCTGTTGCTGCCCGTCGACCAGTTCTGACTTGAGACAGTCAAATCTGAGATTTCGCCTGGCGTTACAAGCTGTGCGGGTTGATTAGCAGTCGCAATCTCGCTGGCAACCTGGTCAACCTTTGCTCGTGCAGCAGCAAGCGCATTCTCGCCATTTTCGAACTCAACTCGTGAAATGAGACCATCGTCGTAGAGCTGTTTCGACTGTTGGTGTTGCTTCTCGAGTTTTTCAACCGCGCTCTGGTAAAGGGTCTTGAGCGAGTTAAGACTAGCTTTGTAATCGGCTTTGGCAGTGTTCGCAGGAGTCTCCTGGGCCTGAACGGGACTTGCAAACATTGACCCAATCACAACAAAGCCGAGCAAAAGCACGGCTTTTAAGAAACCACTAAAAATACTCTTCAAAACCAAACAGTAGTCCTCCATCAATAATGTAGACACCTAAAATGAGCGGCTGGTTACGATGTCGCCTTACACTTACGGGTTGCCACGGGAAAAAGTTCAGCGCCTTTTCAACTATTCAGAGGCCCCAAGCGGGTTGGTGCAGGGCTAACATTTGAGTGCAGCGCAATCAAAGTTATGTTGCCCACCCGCAACTCCGCGTGTACAGACCCATAACGGGCAGTTCTACTCACGTGCCAGACCCCTTCAGAAACGCGATACTTAGACCAAATCGAGACGAAATCGACCGTCTCAGTGAACCGCTTCGGCAGTCAA
>DATEXA010000278.1:0-3912 GCA_035257465.1 Pyrinomonadaceae bacterium
AAGGGAGCGGTCTGCCGGTAATCAAGGAACTACTTGCGCTTGATCGTCACGACCACTCGAAGGATCCTTACTTCACCGACCCCTGGGACAAACGACGTCGTCCAGAAGAAGAGATTCTGTAGGAAACCTAATCAAGACCTAATGCGTAGGGGTTTGGTTTAGCCTAAGGCTTCGAGGTAGATCGGACCTGCGTATCTTGAGCCTTCCGAAACTCCAGTTATCCGGTCAATCTTATTTCGAAAGACCACTATTTCCATTGGACTACCATCCTCCGCGATTGCAGACTCAACCGGCGTCAACATCGGAAAATCTCTCAAAAGTTTCGTGAGAATCTCACTGCGCTCGTCTTGATCTTTGATCTCCTCGAATTTGCCAAAGGCCATCGCACTCCGCCAATTTAAGTCGCTGTCGATTTCATCCACCTGCACGCATGCGCGAGGATTCTCCCGCAGTCCGTTTATCTTCATGCCCTGGAGAGAGTGACTATAAAGACAGTCGCCTTCGAAGTGATAGTTAATGGGAACGACGTATGGCTCACCATTCACAATACAGCCCAATCTTGCGACGCGAGCCGATTGTAAAACCTCTCTTGCCTCTTGATTGTCCAACATCGTAATCATATCAGTCCCCTTTGATCTTCGATTTGCTTCTCAGCGGAGATGGTATCGACCCTTATTTAAGTCTTGACCACCACGCGCACGGAACTTCGGTCCACTATTGACGACAGCAACAAATGTTCCGGATGGAGTAACGCTCTCCAGTTGCCAGTTCAGCGGACAGGGCTTTGATTTAAAAGGAAAACAAGCAGGTGTCCGTTTGTTACCTGGAGATCATGAGCGACTGTCTGTGCACTTTAGCGCACGCATCGGTAAGTTTCCCCAGTCCGTGCTAGCAAGTGCTGACCACTCGCTGCAAATTACTGAGATCTAGCTCGGCATGAGCATTGCTGTTTGAAGGGTGGCTTGGATGCCTAATTGATTCAGCAACAGCAGCGGCAAGCGCCCTTAGTTGGGCCGGCCAGAATGGAGGAGACTTCCATGACAAATGACGATCGCGACATTCTCGAACTGCTCAAAGAGGAACTTGATTTCATTGAGAAGGGCGGATACGGACGTTCGGTTCATACTCCGTGGAAGGAAAAATCGATCTTTCAGGATTCGCTGTCTTGCATCAACTACGGCTACCCATACCGTGCCCATCCGTGCAACGAATGCCATCTCCTCGATTTTGTTGACCCCGAGCACCAAGGCACAGAGATACCCTGCCACCACATTCCTCTAAACGAGGCCGGGGAGACGATCGAAGACCTGGAAATGGCGGATAACGAGGCAAAGTTGGAACACAAAGTCAGAGAGTGGCTTCGTGCCAAGATCAGCGAGATCGAGGAGGAGCGTACGACACAAGCCATCGCCGGATGCCCCTGAAAGGAGGTAGAAATGCAGACCTCGAGTTATCTAATCGTCATGGTCCTAATGGCGACAGCTTTTTACTTCAGCATCCGGTGGCTTGTTCGTGCGTACTCCCGATACCGCGGAACTAAACTCGTTACCTGTCCGGAAACAGGAAGGCCCACAATCGTTGAGGTTGATGCACTCCGCGCGTCACTGACTTCAACTGTGGGCCTTCCTGATATTCGCCTGGCAAACTGTTCACGCTGGCCAATCAAAGAAGAGTGTGGACAGGAGTGCCTCGCAAGCCTGGACGTAGCGCCGGGGCAATGTCTAGTTAGCGGCGTGCTAATGCGATGGTATCGCGGAAGAAAGTGCTGCTACTGTGGCAAACCGTTTGAGGAACTTCACTGGACAGATCACAAACCAGCGCTGAAAAGCCCTGAAGGTTCGTTGGTCCGTTGGAACGGAGTTCCTATCGATGACTTGTCGATGGTGATGGAAACACACCTGCCGGTTTGTTGGGACTGTTACATAGCGCAGTCTTTCCTTCGTGACCATCCGGACTTGGTCGTCTACCGACCATGGCTGAACGACATTACCGGAGGCGCCGGCGGCTCGTCGACGTCACGTCATATTTAATAGACAGGAGTTGCACGGATGGGTTCGCTCATTCATATCGAAAGGAGGTTGAAATCATGATGACAGGTGCTTTTTTAAATCCACATACGGGAGTTCTGCCGTTCGACATGTTCCGGACATTCGCTCCAACAATGAAGGACCATATGCCATTCGCTCAGTGGTTGCCACCATGTGACATCTATGAAACCGACCAGGAAATTGTGCTCAAGATGGAACTGCCCGAAGTAAAGAAGGAGGACGTGCGGGTGACGCTGGAGAACAATATCCTCAGTCTGCGCGGCGAGCGTAAGTTCGAAGCGCTTGTGGAGCGAGAGAACTATCATCGAGTTGAGCGTAACTACGGTGAGTTTCTGCGAAGTTTCACATTGCCGGCATTCATTGACGGGAAACAAATCCTTGCCCACTTCAAAGAAGGTGTGCTCACGGTGACTATGCCGAAGAATGAAGGTGCTCATCCAAAGAACATTGACGTAAAGATTAATTAGTTTCGAAATTAAGCTCTGCGTTTCGAGCCTGATCATTATCGCCGCAGGTGGATCTCCCACACCTGCGGCGCTTTTTTTGACGGCCTCGTATTTGCTGCAACCCACAGTGTTACAGGGCTACCGAATGTTTGTGGGTGACCTTACGCAAAACAAATAAATGACTGCGAGAAATTCCTACAGATGGACAATCAACAAGTAACGATTGACGGAAATGAAGCGGCCGCCCACGTGGCCTATAAGACCAACGATGTGATTGCGATCTATCCCATCACACCATCATCACCGATGGGAGAGTTCTCGGACGCCTGGTCTGCATCGGAAGCGAAGAACATTTGGGGCATGAGCCCGATTGTGCGCGAGATGCAGTCTGAAGGAGGTGCGGCTGGCGCCGTTCATGGCACGCTCCAGACTGGTTCCCTCACAACTACATTCACGTCAAGCCAGGGTTTGCTTCTGATGATTCCCAACATGTTCAAGATCGCAGGGGAGCAAACCAGCACTGTCTTCCACATCGCCGCTCGTTCAGTTGCGACACACGCGCTCTCGATCTTCGGTGATCACAGCGATGTGATGACGACCCGTTCAACAGGCTGGGCTATGTTGTTTGCCAATACCGTTCAGGAGGCAATGGACTTTGCCTTGATCGCTCAGGCATCCACTCTCCGGGCCCGGGTTCCCTTCCTGCACATCTTCGACGGCTTTCGAACCTCTCACGAGGTAATGAAGATTCAGAAGCTTTCCGACGACCAGATACGCTCAATGATTGACGACCATCTCGTGCACGCACACCGGCAGCGTGCACTAACGCCCGACCATCCGGTGATGCGAGGCACCGCGCAAAATCCAGATGTGTTCTTTCAATCGAGAGAGCGTTCTAATCCGTTCTATTTGCAGACTCCAGAGACCGTTCAGGAAACGATGAACCAGTTTGCGAAGGTAACCGGGCGGCAGTATCACCTCTTCGACTTTGTAGGAGCAGCCGATGCCGAGCGGGTTTTGGTCATTATGGGATCCGGGTGTGAGGCAGCGGAAGAAACTGTCAATGCTCTTTGTGCCGCCGGCGAAAAAGTTGGCTTGTTGAAAGTCCGCCTCTATCGACCGTTTTTGATCGAGGACTTCATACGAACGCTGCCGCTGTCAGTGAAAGCGCTCGCGGTTCTTGATCGGACAAAGGAGCCTGGAAGTATCGGTGAACCGCTGTATCAGGATGTTGTTACCGCACTCAGCGAAAGCAGCCTCAACGAACTGACGCCTTTTACCATGCCGCGCGTAATTGGTGGGCGCTACGGTCTGTCATCAAAAGAGTTCACTCCCGCGATGTGTAAGGCTGTGTTTGACGAACTGAAGACAGTGAAGCCCAAAAACCATTTCACGATTGGGATTAACGACGATGTAAC
>DATEXA010000279.1:0-3424 GCA_035257465.1 Pyrinomonadaceae bacterium
TTAGCCATTAGCGCTAATAAAGAAACCGGAACCGAGTGCAAGCGCGGAGACGTTGTAGCTTTGTCCTTGATAGCCTGGAGGCTGGAAAACAATCTGACCAACAGCGCCATCGACGATTCGCACAACCGCCGGTTTGCAGAACATGGCTAAACGTTCGCCATCGGCGTCGGCTTTGGCGGTGAAGTCCGGTTGCGTTGGTAAGAATACGGCCCCAAGAATAAGAACGATCAGGGCAACATAAACCAGTCTGCGCATACGAATAGCTCCTCGGGGATTCTTTTGACGATCAGTGTGGCTAGTCTCAATTTGAAAGCACTGGAAAACGCGGCGCGGGCTCTGCTGGCACAAGGCTATTTTCCGACGCCACAAGGAAACTGCAGTAGTGTGCTTCTAAAGGAATTCCCAGCGAAAGTCAATGGAAATTGCCGAACGCTTTGCCACTCAGAATCAATAGAGGTAACGTACTGTAATTGAACGGTGACAGACATTCAGCGTATCGCTTTTGCTAGTGCCGCGCGACAAAAACAACGCAAATAAAGGTCATGGTGCACACTCAAAGTTGGTACGTTGCTTGCTAAATTGGACTCAAGTAAGGAGGACACTGACGTGATCATAAGGCTTACTATTCTTAGTCTTTTGCTACTGGTAGCTTTGGCTGTTGGTTGTTCAAAGACAAATGATACTGCAAGTCAAAATGCGAACTCGGCTGTCGAAAACGCAACGCAGCCCGGTCCGGATAATTCAGAGATAGCGACAAAAGTTGATGCCAACGGCGTGAAAACACAAGAACGAACATTTCACGGCAATCCAAGAATCGCTCGCGTAGTTGTCACAACCCACAACGGCACTCGGAGCGCTAAGGCATATTCTCCGAGTGGACAGGAGCGCGAGTTGAACGAGAGTGAGACGGAGAAGGCTCTGGACGCCACGGGCGACAAGGTGGCTGATGCTGCGGGTTTCGTTGCCGATAAGAGCAAGGATGTTGCTGGCGGCGCGAAAGACGTTGGTGTAGCCGTAAAGGACAAGTCTGAAACTGTGGGCGAAAAGACGGTCGATACCAGCAAGAAGGTTGGCGAAAAGTCAGTCGACACTGCTAAGACAGTAGGAGACAAAACCGTGGAGGGCGCTAAGACAGTTGGAGAGAAAACCGCGGAGGGTGCTAAGACAGTTGGAAGCAAGACTGCTTCCGGCGCTAAGAAGGCCGCAAACGCGGTCAAGAAGGTCATACCCTGAAACGGTCTTTCTAACTGGGGTCAACAATCAGGGCGCCTCCTTATGGGAGTCGCCCTTTTGGTTTCCGTCGACAATTCGGGGGATCTTGCGCGGATGCTATACTGGTTATCGAATCAGCGAAAGAAAGAGGTCTCTCATGGCCGACACGTCAAAGTTCACCATCATCTGTCCGTGTTGCGAGTCGACACTAACCGTCGACGTCCAGACCGGAGCGCTCCTATCACACGAGGAAAAAGCAAAACCCATTGCATCGTTCGATGAGATGGTAAAGGGCCTGGACAAACAGAAGCAGGTGCGTGAGCAGATCTTTGCGCAGGAACTCAGCTCAATGAAAGATCGTGATCGGATTCTTCAGGAAAAGTTTCAGGAAGCGATGAAGCGAGCAGAGAAAGACAAGGATAAGCCCTATCGCAACCCGTTAGATATCGATTGATACAACCTGACGTGCGCCGACCCCTTCCGCCACTTACCAATGGTCTTTTTGTAACGACAACCACGATGCGGCTTCAAGCCACTGCACTGCAACACATTCATTAATGATTTGCCAGCCACCTCGCTACGTGCTTGAACCTGCGATCGTTTTTCGAACTAGCCTTCTCGTTGCAATCATCCTCATTACTCAGGCCTCAGTTTTTTCCCAACCGCGACTGCCACAGATCAAGTTCAGCGATCGTACACTTGCCAATGGTCTGCGTCTGATTAGTGCACCTGATCATTCGAGTCCAACTGTGGCGATTCAGGTCTGGTATCACGTCGGATCTAAAGACGATCCGAACCAACGGAGCGGCTTTGCTCATCTCTTCGAGCACATGATGTTCAAGAGCACTAAGAACATGAAGTCGGAGATGATGGATCGTTTGACTGAAGACGTGGGCGGCTCCAACGGCGCCTCAACTAATGATGATGTCACTATCTATAATGAAGTCGTACCATCAAATTATCTAGAGACATTGATCTGGGCTGAAGCAGATCGCCTTGCTGGTCTAAACGTCGATGAAGCAAACTTTAAATCGGAACGAGATGTTGTCAAAGAAGAGTACCGCGAAAGCGTATTGACGCCTCCTTACGGTCGGTTTGACTTCCTGCTACAACAGAAATCGTTTCTTCAACATCCTTACAAGCGACCGACAATCGGAAGCATTGAAGATCTCGATGCGGCATCGCTGAGTGACATTCAGGAGTTTCACGCCACTTATTATCGCCCGGACAACGCGACTCTCGTCGTCGTTGGCGATTTCGATCAAAAACAACTCGATAGCTGGGTGGACAAGTATTTTGGGCCCATCGAAAAACCAAATCAGCCGGTTCCCCGTGTGCAGATCAAGGAGCCTTTACGAAACTCTGAAATCCGCCTCGTCGAGCACGGCATTAATGAATTGCCTGCAGTGGGGTTCACGTACCTGACTCCGGGACTTGCGAATCCAGATACAGATGCTCTCGAAGTTGCTGCAGCGATTCTTGGTGGTGGTGAGTCGTCGCGTCTTTACCATGCGCTAGTCTATGAACAGCAACTCGCCGCTGACGTCGGAGCTTCATCGGATTCTCGTGAAGACGCGAGTTTATTTGAAATAACTGCCGTCTTATCAGAAGGCAAGAGGCCGGAAGACGTCGAACGTTCATTACTCGCTGAGGTTAGAAAGTTACAAGACCAACCAGTCATGAAAGTAGAACTCGATAAGGCGAAAAACCAACTGATTACCAATCTGTTTCGAGAACGCGAAACCAGTGAAGGCACAGCTCAGGTGCTGGGTGAAGCCGCCGTACTTTTAGGCGATCCTGAAAAAGCAAATTTTGACCTGGCAAGATTGCAAGCAGTTACTGTGGCGGACGTCCAGAGAGTGATGAAGAAGTACTTCGCGAGTTCCAATCGGCTTGTCCTTTACTATCTGCCTGCAGCTTCAAAGAGTAGCGAGGCCAGGTAGTATGACAAAACGGCTCATCTCCATCGTAGGCCTCATTGCATATCTGGCTGCTGTAGCTTTTGCGCAAACTCAAACGACACCACCGCCTCCTGCAAAACCACGTTCGGTCACTTTCCCGACGCCCGTTGAACAAACTTTGCCGAATGGTTTGCGCGTCATCATCGTCGAGCTTCATGATATGCCGTTAGTGACAGCTTCACTCGTAATCAAAAATGGTGGCGAAGTTGACCCTCTTGAATTGTCGGGAGCAGCCGATTTGACGGCAAACC
>DATEXA010000280.1:0-5513 GCA_035257465.1 Pyrinomonadaceae bacterium
TCCCATCACATCGGGAGCATTTGACTGTGCCTCCTCTTGTTGTGCATTGAGCATGTTTGAGAGACCGGACGCATCCAAACCGTTCTGTTGTGTTGTTTGACCGACCGCACCCATCACCAATGGTGCCAACGTCTCTAATAAGTTGCTGGCCGAGTTCTGATCCATTCCAGTTGCTCCGGCCAAATTGTTGGCAACTGCCGGTTGGGCACTACCTAGTACATGTCCCAGAATTCCAGCACCGTTTGCGCTCTGCGGATTACCCAGGTAACTCATAACGTTGCCCAGGATACTGCCGTCGTGATCATTGTTCAGCGCCTGATGTAAATCTGCTGCGCCCTGAGGTTGCGAAGCGTTACGAGCGAGTGCGGTAAGAATCAGGGGAACTCCGATCTGCACCGCGGCGTTGGCGGTGCTTTCACTAACACCCAATCGCTGGGCAATAACCCGAACGGCGCCACCTGAAACCTGTTGAGTAATGAGTTGAGTTAATGCGTTCATTGTTCTTTCTCCTTTTTCAGCGAGGTTTACGTTCAACGAGGTTGCGGGCTGACTGTCCAAAGTCGAGAGTGATTGTGAATTAAGCGTTTGAACGTAACCAGCTATTCAAACCGTGGCCGACGAGACTCAATTGCTTGGTTTGTTTTTTTAGGACTCTGTGGGGGAAAGCGGGCTGACTGATTGTGTCTGGCGGAATGGTACGCTTGAGGGTCGGCTAACGCAATCCTGACAGTGCGGCGGTTTGACGCCGCTTTGTAATGGCAAGACTGAAGTAGGCCAAGACGAAGTCTCGCTATAAAAAAGCTAATCTCCAGGGCGCAACGTGCATCGTAAATGCCTTTGATCGCACGAGGAAGTAGATGGGCCCTGTTATATGTTGTGACGACGACGCTGATAGTCAACATGAATCTTAGGTGGACATCGATAGCCTTCTGATGAGAAGTTCGGTCCAATCGAAAAGAACCAACACTGCTGCGACTGATCACATTATAAAGAATTATCCACAGCACCGATCTTTTATAGGCAGGATTCTGCCATCTAAATAGGCAATCTCCTAGGTTGCTCTATTTCGCCCATATCTGTATGCTGCGCGCGGTCTCTTACCTGCGTTTCCCCGGAGCAAAAAACTAAATGACTATCTCGATCAGGTTCTTCGGCTGTTCGATCACGTTCAGCATAAACAGACTTATCAAGGTTCCTGTTGACCGGCTAGACCAGTTCGCGGGACCGCGTGCCTTTTATGAGTGATTAAGAATTCCTGGAGTACCTCTCGATAGCACTGATCGAGATAGGCCACCCTTAAGTTGGCAAGGGTTGAGATGATAAAGGGACCGGTTTCTCCGGTCCTTTTTCATTAGACTTGCCTCGCCGGAACACTCGCCAGTTAATTGAAGTCATTTTTAGGAAACGCACTTACAGGACACCCAAATAAAGCTGAGCCGCGCTGCGCAGACGAACAAATACGATTTTAGTTTTTGACGGAAATCGCTGTGCACCATTGGTTGATGTGGAGGACGATCATGCTTCCCAAGTCTCGATTGCACGTTTTGTTTCTCATCCTGGTTCTCATAAGTACTGCGCCCTTAGCCGCCCAACAGGCTACACACCGATTACTCGAGACCATCACGATCCGAACCAACGAAGGTACGCATTTGGCTTTCGACGTCTCACCTGACGGCCGCTCAATTGTCTTTGATCTATTGGGGCAACTCTGGCTAATTCCCGCGTCGGGTGGGGTGGCGCGGCCCATAACCGATGCGGTCCGCGATATTGCCGAAGATTCAGATCCTTCGTTTTCGCCGGATGGACGTCATTTAGTCTTTTCTGGAGAGCGCAACGGTCGGACTGGCTTATGGTTGCTGAACCTTGATTCACAAACGCCTCATCAGCTTACACAGTTATCAAATCCAAATGGCTTTGATGGAAACGCCGCGTGGTCGTTGGATGGAAGAACCATCGCTTTCACTCGAGTCGTGCCACCAAAGTCTGGTAACCGCCCTAACCGAGTCATCGCCTTGATAGACGCTACTGGCGAAAACGCACGTGAGCTTTCGATCGACGGTTTAAAGGATGTCGACGTTCACGACCCTGTATGGATCCGAGGTGGAAGTGAAATCGCATTCATTGCGACTGACTCAAGACCGCCACGAGGTGCACGTCTCTGGCTCGTCCCTTCGAGCGGAGGCAAAGCGACACCAATAACGGATGACGTGGTGAAGCCCCGAGCTCCCAGTCCCAGCCCCGATGGTCGTTTCATTGCCTACTTCGCAGCTGATACAGAAGGCAGGACGCAGGTCTTCTCACAGGAAATCGCGAGTAACAGGTCACGCAAACAACTCACAAACCATCTCGACGTCACACCGACTCGGATTCGCTGGACCAGTGACGGAAATAGTGTGTTGTATTCGGCCGATGGGCGTCTTTGGAAGATCGCCGCATCCGGTGGACAACCTACAGAAATCAAGTTCTCGGCGACCCTCTCAATAACCCGACTACAACGACACCTCCCGTCGGCGCGTTTTCCCGAACCTGGCCAAAAGCAACTTGCAAGGGGCTTCATGGGACTTGCTTTGTCCCCCGATGGACGTCGCATCGCAACACTCGCCCTTGGCAAACTTTGGATCACAGAGGTGGGCGGCGGAACCTCACGCGCAGTTGCGGACGAGCCATTTGATGCAACCTCGCTCACCTGGTCGCCTGACGGTGAGGAGGTTGCATGGTCAGCAGGGGTGACGGGTCAGGAGGATCTATTTGCAACCAATTTGAGGACGGGCGCGATACGCCGTGTTACTTCGTTGCCGGGGCGGGAGGCATTTCCCGCTTACTCTCCTGATGGAAAACACCTGGCGTTTGTGCATGTGCAGGATGACGGAGTACTTCGTGTAATTGATGCACACGGCACCGAAGTCGCTGATCCTGCAAAGACACAGAACCTTGGATCTATCGGTATGAGTTGGGCCAGCGCGCCACAATGGAGTCCGGAGTCAGACGGATTGCTGGTGACCGGTGCACCAAGGCCGAACCGACCTACACCGGCGACTTTTGTACCTCTCTCTGGACAACGCCAAAAGGTGGAGCTCTTCCCCGATGCGCCAATTTTCCTTCAATGGCCGCGCCAGGACACGATCGTGTTCGTCCGTCACGATCGCCTTTGGCAAGCTCGCTTCGATTTTCCAACGCGAGTGTCTGAACCGAAGCCGCTTGGAAAAGACGCAGCCCTCTATGCCTCGTCATCGCGAGATGGCACGCTACTCTTTGTCTCTGATGGTGGACTCAAACTGCGTTTGCCAGGCGGCACTCAGAAAAACCTCGGTTGGCCCATTTCGTACACACCGCCCGTTCCAGAGCCGACACTGATTCGGAACGCCCGGATACTCGACGGCACTGGTCGACCATTAACAGATCCTCGCGACATTCTGATTGAGCAAGGACGTATTAAACTGATCGCTCCGGCCAACAGTCTTCCCACCGGCCAGGCTCACTTGCTTGATGTCGGCGGCCGCGTTGTCATCCCTGGCCTGCTGGATCTTCACGCCCACACCTACCGGCCCGATCTGTTGCCTGGTTTTGCTTATTTTGGAGTTACCACCATTCGCGACCAGGGTTCCTCTATGGCGCCGCTCGTCTCCTATGCCGACGATATTGCAGCCCGCAAACTTGCGGGACCACGCGTTGGTTACGGCGGCTTTCAGTTTTACAGTGACTGGTCAATCGATGAGGAACAGGGGCGTGGAATCGAACCGGAAGCAGATCCAGAGCACATCAAGCGAGCTGTCGATCTGGCCCAGGCTTTCGGTGCGCAGCACATCAAGACTCGAACCTTTCGCCGTTGGGACATCAACGCGCGAATGATCTCTGAAGCACACCTCAGGGGCATGCGAGCCACGGGACACTGCTCACATCTCTTACCGCTGGTCGCCGCAGGCATGGATGCCAAGGAACATATCGGTGGCTGCGAACCTCGTGGCAATACGTATATGTATGACGATCTGATCCAGTTGTTCAAAGTCGCCAGGATAGCTGTGGTACCCACCGTCTCGTATTTGGACCTCGCAGTTCGATTGAACCGGCGACAGTCGCTACTTGAAGATGACTCGGAACTCGTACCCTTCCTGCCGGCGAAGGAAAATTTCAGTTGGATGTTCGAACTGACTCCCGCAGAATTGAAGGACTGGGACCGCTTGGTTCAACTTTCGCGCGAAGGAACGCTCAAGTTATGGCGAGCTGGAGTGACAATCGGGACAGGCACTGACATCTGGCAGATTCCGATCGGTGTGCACATGGAACTGGAACAGTTGGTTTCCGTGGGACTAAGTCCGGTTGAGGCGATACACGCCGCAACCGGTGCATCGGCACGGATACTTGGCGCCGACAAGGATTTGGGCACCATCGAGGTCGGTAAGTGGGCCGATCTGATCGTGCTGGATGCGGACCCACTCGTTGATATTCGTAATACGAGAAAGATTTGGCAAGTTATGCAATACGGTCAGTTGATCGATCGATCGACAATACTCAAAGTGATGCGACCGCGCTAAATCTTACCCAATTCCAAACTAATAAATGTTTCCACCAGCCTGAGTTGAAGTGAGTGAGCCGTTGTTCACGTTGAGCGTGTACGCAATTCCACCCGTGCCGTGCCAACTCGACAAATTGAACGAACCGCCTTGCGGAACCTTGTATACATCAATATTCAGATAAGTCAGCGGCACTCTTTCTGACACCACCTGGGCCGGGCCCGGCGCTTGAAGAAAGTAAGCAGCGCCCGATCCAACCATTGTCCCTTGACCATTCGGGAGTACGAGTATCGCAGTTCGTTCGTCGATTCCAATACCTCGAGGCTGTGTGGACCAACCGTTGTCCACGATACGGGCCAGGAAAGCCAACGATCGTCCCATGCGATCTCGCGTAACGAAATGTGAGTCGTAGAGCTTGTCTGCGCCCAGCGCAGACTGGAAGAGATCTCGTTCGAGGGTCACGTACTGATGGAATGGATTGGCGAGCGCTTGACTCGATGTCACCGATCCTCTCGCTCCGGTGTAGATAAATTGACTCAATACGGCAAGCCCGGCGCTGGTTCCTCCTACTGGTGCCTGCTTGGAATTGAGAAGGTAGTTCACTCCTGTTTGCACGGCAGTCCCGCGCCAGAGACTCGTGTAGGTCGACTGGTCGCCGCCAGCAATCCAAAGAGCCTCTGCGTTTTGAATTTGGCTGCTGACGTAAGCGGAGTTTGCGCCAGCTACTGAAGTGATAATTATCGTTTCAACTGAATCCATTTGGGGACAGAGTTGTTGGATGTAAGGATTGTAAGCATCTGTGCCGGTGGTTCTGATGACGACAAAATCGCCTCCGCCGGCACGCTGGCACATCCACTGAAACGCCTCGTCAACATCGGTGCCTCCTCCCATTAATACCAATCCCGGACTAAGCGTGTTTGATGGCTGCGCATCAGCGGGATTGCCGACAATGAACGACTGATAGCCAGGCTTCGGTGCCGCGGTTGTAGAGATGCAGCTAAG
>DATEXA010000281.1:0-4767 GCA_035257465.1 Pyrinomonadaceae bacterium
AGTTGATTGCACGAGAAGCGGGAGTGATTGTCACTGATTTAAGTAGTGGGCCATTAAGTTATCAACTGTCAGTTAAACCGGATGTTGCGTGGGTTGGTTACGCAAACGAGACCATACGCCAGCAGATGGAGCCATTGCTGAAGAGCGCATTGACGCGGAGAGGACTATTAGATGTCCGATAAGCTTTAGCTTGTCGAAAGGGCAACAGAGATTCCCGACAAGCTGAAGCTTATCTGCCATTTTGACTATGACGAACTATAGAGTCATCGAAGGATCACCAAGACAGGACACGCAGGAATTTCTTGCGACGCTCTCGGCTGTTGATGACTTTTTTGATAGCGATTCACTAGTCGTCACACGCGCTCCAGGCCGCCTCGATGTAATGGGTGGTATAGCGGACTACTCCGGATCGCTTGTACTTCAGTTACCGATCGCCGGTGCAACACATGTCGCTCTACAAAAACTGAAGCCAACCGAACTGCGCATACTGAGTCAGAGCGCCGGCTCTGAAACACGCTCTTTTGAGATCGATCTCTCATCGCTTCATACCGGCAACGCAGCGAGTATCGATTATGACTCCGCTCGAGAATGCTTTTCAGATCGCGCCACTCATTGGGCTGCATACGTTGCAGGTATCTTTCCTGTACTAACGCGTGAGATGGGTATTCGCTTTAACGGGGGCGCAGCAATATTCATTAGTTCTTCGGTGCCAGAAGGCAAAGGTGTGAGTTCCTCCGCCGCGTTGGAAGTTGCGGTCATGCAGGCGGTAAACGTCGCCTTCGACCTCAATCTTGACTGTAGAGAACTCGCCCGGCTTTGTCAGAAAGTGGAGAATCTTATTGCCGGGGCACCATGTGGCATCATGGATCAAATGACTTCTGCATGTGGCGAGGAAAACCGTCTACTGGAGTTGCTATGCCAACCGGACCTTCTGAAAGGAACACTTTCACTACCGGAGGAACTCGAACTGTGGGGCATCGACTCCGGCGTACGACACTCGGTTAGCGGCGCAGATTACCGAACTGTGCGTACTGCCGCATTCATGGGTTATCGAATCATTGCCGACGTTGCAGGATTACCTGTAGCGAATTTGGAAGACGGAAGTGTTCTCATCGACGACTTGAAGTGGAATGGCTACCTCGCAAACATAACGCGTGCTGAATTCGATTCTGACTATGCAGATGCTCTCCCCCAGTCTCTAAACGGAGCGGATTTTCTCGATCGCTATCACGGAATCACTGATTCCGTAACTGCTATTAGCCGCGATACTGAGTATCCCGTTCTCCAAGCGACTAGGCACCCAATCCATGAACACGTACGCGTAACCGCGTTTGCTTCAATCATCAAATACTGGGAACAGATCAGCCAGGCGCCCTACCTGGGACGACTGATGTTCGAATCACATCAAAGTTATTCAAACTGCGGACTGGGATCTGAAGCGACGGACCTGATCGTCGATCTCGCTCGTGAAATGATCGGCGATGGAATTTACGGCGCGAGAATCACTGGTGGCGGCAGCGGTGGCACAGTCGCTGTACTCGGTAATCGAGGCTCAAGCTCTGCGATCGAGCGATTGAGACAAAAATTTCAAGAACGCACTGGGTATCTGCCGCTCGTGATCTCCGGGTCTTCTACTGGCGCACGCAGCTTTGGTCATCTGAAACTTCAACTCAGTGAAACAAGCAACTCCAGCTCTGTCTGATTATCGGAAAAGGAAGAAACCAATGAAACCAACGAGAGTTTTGTCGAGTCTGTTGCTCTGCCTGTTATTACTTCTCGCCATCTCGAGTGCGAGCGCACAAAAGATAACAAAGGCAAGTTTCGGAACAGCAGACGGTCAGCCTGTCGATCTCTACACACTTACCAATCGGAACGGAATGGAAGCGAGGATAATGAACTATGGCGCAATCCTAACCTCTCTCACAGCGCCAGATCGCAACAATAAATTTGCCGACGTAGTCCTTGGCTTCAACAACCTCGACAGTTATTTGAAAGGTCATCCTTACTTCGGCGCAATTGTTGGACGCTACGGAAATCGCATCGCAAAAGGTCGATTTAGTCTTAATGGGGTTGAGTACAAATTGGCAGTCAACAACGGAGAGAACACTCTGCATGGCGGTATCAAGGGTTTCGACAAGGTCGTTTGGACCGCGACGCCATCGCAAACCAAATCCGGTGCTGTGTTGACGTTGACTTACTTGAGTAAGGATGGAGAAGAAGGTTATCCAGGTAATCTGTCAGCGAAGGTTGTTTACACGCTTACAAACAATAACGAGTTGCGGATCGATTACACTGCGACCACCGATAAAGACACAGTGACAAATCTCACGCACCACTCCTACTTCAATCTCAAGGGCGAAGGTAACGGAGACATTCTCAATCACTTGTTAACGCTGAATGCAAATCGCTTTGTCCCGACAGACGCCGGTTCCATTCCCAGAGGCGAACTTCAAAACGTGCAAGGCACTCCGTTTAGTTTTCTAAAGCCAACCGCAATTGGCGAGCGCATCAACGGCACAGATCAGCAGTTACAGTTTGCTGGTGGTTACGACCACACGTGGGTGATAAACGGACAAATGGGTGTTCTTCGTCAAGCAGCGACCGTGTACGAGCCAACGACTGGCCGAGTGATGCAAGTGTGGACAACAGAACCTGGCGTTCAGTTTTACACCGGCAACTTTCTCGACGGAACCCTTACGGGAAAGGGTGGCAAGGTATATCAAAAACGCTACGGCCTCTGCCTCGAGACTCAGCACTATCCTGATTCCCCAAACCATCCACAGTTTCCTACTACGACGCTTCGCAAAGGAGGCACCTACAAGTCGACGACGATTTATAGGTTTAGTGCGAGGAAATGACGGCTTTGGGTCTTTGGGCTTAGGTCTTTGGGCTTTTGCGGAAGCTTGAAAACCGGCCAAAGACCCAAGACCAAAGACCGAAGGCCAATCCCCAACCAAAACTTTTTTATTGACGCCCTTTCTCCCTTCGTGTTAATAGTTCGCGACACGAACTAAAGATCGATAACTTTAGTCCTTTCCTTTCTTCGGCAAGACAGCAGCATAAAACCCTGGTGCGGTCCGCTTCCTAATGCGCAAGATCGACTTAACCAATTTCCAGGTTGCTACCAGTGAGACGGCGCGTCACATCAATCGCCGCATCGTCCTTAATCTCATTCGTAGTAACCAGCCGATCTCGCGTGCAGATCTCGCTCGTCATTCCGGACTTCAACGAAGCACTGTCTCAGTAATTACCGAACAACTCATCGCCGAACGCTGGGTAACTGAAGGCGCGAATGGACGCGTTCCACGCGGCCGGCGACCACGTTTCTTACACTTGAACAAGGAACGCGTGGGAATAATTGGCGTCAATATTCGTCCTGCAATGACGACGCTGGCACTTGCCAACCTCGACGGACACTTCGTGGCCCAGGAGTCGCTACCCACCTCTCAGAACCCAGCGCAGTTTATTCAAGACCTGGTTCCCAGGCTGCAAAATCTTAAGCAAATTCGGCCAGAACTAACCTGTGAGGGTATCGGGGTCAGCTTGCCGGGTCGCGTGGATCTTGCTTCTCAACGCCTGGTGTTTGCGCCAAATCTCGACTGGCGCAATTTTGATTTGAAGACCCCGCTCGAGGAGGCAACGGGTCTTCCCGTGGAACTCGAGAACGCTGCAAACGCGTGCGCCTTGTCAGAGATTTGGTTCGGCCGCCGCACAGAAAGTGCTCAGGATCTGGTCGCGCTAACAGTCTCTGAAGGAATCGGAACGGGCTTGGTAATGAACCATCAACTCGTCCGTGGTTCAACCGGTGTGGCAGGCGAATTTGGCCATACCACGATTGTGGAAAATGGTCTCGAATGCGCATGCGGCAACAAGGGCTGCTGGGAATTGTACGCGTCAAATTCAGCGGCTGTCAGATACTACTCCGGCTCAAAACCAACTACTCAAACGCTAAGTTTTGACGACATTCTAAGGCTCGCCAGTCAGGGCGATCCAAAAGCAGTCGAGGCACTAAACAAGATGGCCTACTACCTTGGTGTAGGAATCGCCATGCTTGTCACTGGCCTTGCTCCAGATGTGATTTTGGTTATCGGAGAGGTCACGAAGCTCTGGAGCCAGGTTGGTCCGATAATCACAAGAACCGTGACTGAACGTTCGTTAACTCATGCAACCACGCGAATTGTGCCGACCGATCCAGTTTTACATCCACGCTTACTGGGAACGGTCGCACTCGTTTTGCAGAAGCACTTTGGCGCACCTACAGTCGCATGAATCTTTTTCCGGCATTTTGTTGTGGTCACGAATTAAGTAAGCAGCGTCTCCAGTTTTCGGCGCCCTTTAAACCTTAAACCCTGAAGAGGAGAGAGTCATGTTCACCTTCACAGCTTGTCCGAATCGGACAAAACGCACCCCATACTTAACGGACCGAATCGGCGAGAAACAGTCACCCCCAGCTCGAATGACATTAAGGTGGTCCGTTCAATGCCTCGGGCTGTTGGTCTTAACAGTTTTGCTTGTTCCCACTGCAATTCGGGCGCAAGTACTGTATGGCGCTCTCGTTGGAACCGTAACCGATCCCAACGGAGCTGCTGTTTCGGGCGCGAAGGTCGAGTTGACCAATCTAGCAACAGGAACAGTGAGCAGCACTACAACCGACGACAATGGATCGTACAAGATTAACGATCTCCAGGTTGGCACCTACAAGGTGACGATTACAGGAGCTTCTTTCAAAACGACGATTAATGAGAATGTTCCCATTGAGGCGAACAA
>DATEXA010000282.1:0-2858 GCA_035257465.1 Pyrinomonadaceae bacterium
ATCCGTTTCAACTGCCCGCACTGTGGTCAGCACCTCTCCGTTGAGGAAAGAGGAGTGGGAATGCTGGTGAATTGTCCCAGCTGCAATCAACAAATCGAAGTTCCGCGCCAGGCTGCACCCGTTAATCGAATCGTGGACAAAGAATCAGAAGCGGCTGCAGGGGTGCAGCCTTTCGAAGTTCGAAAAGTCCGAGAACGTTCGTTCTTCGCGCGTGTATTTGGGGGTTCGCGAAGTAGCGATGCAGAGGCAGCGGTCGAAAATTTGATCGCGGAGCGCGGCTTAGATAATCTGGACGTTACCGCGATTGATAGTTGTCTGCATCAATCCGGAGTTCGTGAGAAGGGCATGAAGACCGTCCTGCTAAACGTCTGGCGCCATGCCGTCGAGCGATTTGTTGCGACTGATGGCACTCTTGACAGCGCAGAAGCCGTATTTTTAGAGCGACTGAGAGATGTTCTCGGGCCCGAGGAAACCGAAGCGAATAGCGAGCAAGACATTATTGTAACTAATGAATTTCTCACGCGCGCTCGTCCTTTATTGAGTCGCCCTGATGCAATCAGCGAAGAGATGCGATCGGAGATTTCGCGACTTGCTCGACAGTTACGGATTTCGCCCGACAAACAAAAGTCGTTACTCAAGAGTTTGGCTCAGGGTGCGTTTGATTCAGTTCGTAACTACTGGATTGCTAAGCGGCGCGTTGACGAAGGGGTGTTAAACAGTCTCCTTGCGTTTCAGAACGAATACGACCTTTCGCTTGACGAATTTGAAAAAAATAAACTGCTGCGCTGCTGGCATCTGAAACTACTCGACGAAGGAACGCTCCCAAACCAAAAAGTAGATGTATTACTCAATGCAGATGAAACGTGCCACTTTGGCGCCGGGGCGATTCTCTTGGAGCCCCGGAGAGTTCGGCGCAGCGGTATGAGCTATGATGACTTGCAAGAGATCGATCACGGCGCGTTCTACATTACCAATAAACGATTACTGTTTGTTGGAACTTCTGCGACAAAAACGACGCGGTTTTCCAGTCTGGCCGGCACGTTCAGGGAGAATTTTACGAAGAATGGCGCACTAGTTATTCAGCGCGCCACTGGGAAGAACCAGCATTTCGTCTTTAATAACGATCTTGATGTCGAGGCAGCGGTTCGCATACTGCAAGATGTCTCTGGCGCGAAGAAGCTCGTTCCTTCGACCGACAACTCAATGGGAGGTAGCAAGCCTCCTTCGATTCCAACAGAACTCACACAGCAATCACAGTCGGCTAGGACGCTTCCTAAATCATCGCCGGCTGTTCAGTCCCTCCTGAAAGAGCTTGATGCGTTAACGGGCTTAGCTGCTGTAAAGCAAGAAGTTCGGAGTCTCATCAACTATCTACGTATCCAACGACTACGTCTTGAACAAGGATTGCCGACCGGACAGATGACAACTCACCTAGTGTTCACAGGCAACCCCGGAACCGGCAAGACCACGGTCGCACGGCTGCTGGCCAAGTTGTATCAGGCAATAGGCTTTCTAGCCGGTGGGCAGCTCATTGAGACAGACAGGAGTGGACTTGTTGCGGGTTACGTAGGCCAGACGGCTATCAAGACCTCCGAGGTTGTGAAAAAAGCGATCGGTGGCGTGCTGTTCATCGATGAGGCATATGCGCTGGCGCATGGAGGGCGCGACACATCTAACGGCGATTCGTTTGGTCAAGAAGCGATCGACACCTTGCTGAAAGCGATGGAGGACAATCGCGATCAGCTTGTTGTCATTGTTGCAGGGTACACCGCGCCGATGCAGCAATTCCTCATGTCAAACCCAGGACTGCAATCTAGATTCACGCGCTTCATTGATTTTCCTGATTATTCGCCCAACGAGCTATTAGAAATTTTCAATGACTTGAGTTCGCGCCAAGGTTACACGGTTGCCGACGACGCATTGCAGCGCGCGAGTCATTTACTAGAACAGGCATATCAGAGCCGGGGCGAAACATTCGGTAACGCTCGACTCGTACGGACAATGTTTGAAAGGGCAACGGTCCGTCTTTCGGATCGTTTAGCTCAAGACCAAGACATAACACGCGAAGAATTGACCACTCTTCATGCCGAAGACATCGATCTAACGTGAGAAAAGTGATCACACATCCCATACGGAAGCAAAACATGCCGCATTGCGATACCCTGTGAAGTATTGGGAGGTCATCGTTAACAGACTTAGCAAAGCCGGTTGGAGCTTGGGCTGGGTCTCAGCCATTGATTCTCAGGAGCGAACAATGGGATCGTTGACGCGTACCGCGGCGACGGAAGGCGCTTCGTTGTGCATTCTGACGAAATACTCAGCGCGTTTGTTGAACTTGAACGTCAGGTATTAACCGTGACGTTTTATCTCGAATCCATTCAATGAGGCTTGCAATGTTGCAGTCTTTTCCGGCACACTGCCTCTATGGAGGCAGAAATAGATTGCAACTTGCAGTCTAATTCTCGTTAGGTCTCATGGACACGCTTTCTGGAGCAACACCCGCAGAAGATTCGCGGCGATTCCCACTGAATGTCAGGATCGCAGCGTTCTACCTCATTGCGTGGGCGCTTTTTGGCCTCGTTTTCTTAGTCTTCAGCTTCGGCCTTGCCTATGCCATCTATGGCGATGCCCACGCAGGTGCGTGGGCCTTGGCCGAGGGCCAGCCGAGCACACGCATCCTCCTCATTTCTTACGGCGTCGTTGGTGTGTGGAACGGCCTTTGGATTTTCCTTCTTTGGCGGAAGGCTAGGGTCACATCGCGCAATGAGGTCTAACCATGCGATGCAACTAACCGCTCCGCAGGTGCAATGACAGTAATTGAAATCAGACCGCACCGCTGGGGCTGGAAAGCTTTTGAA
>DATEXA010000283.1:0-2758 GCA_035257465.1 Pyrinomonadaceae bacterium
TCTCATGGAGGGCCGGGCCGCAATCCCGCAAAGCTTCATCATCACTCGCGAAGGGCGACTAATGAGAAAGTTTATCGGATTCAACCCCACCACTACTCCTCCTCTGCTTCGACAAGCTTTGGAAGATGCGCTGGCTGCCAAGGGATAGTTTCTATTTCGCTTTTTTCAGTTCCCGCTCCGCCTCATCCTCTAGTCGTTGACCTTCGCGAGCTAGCTTTCGGTTTTGTAAACCCTCAGCAACGTTCTTCTTTGCTGAACCTTCAATCTTCTTCATCTTCGCCTCGACACGATCTTCTACCTGATCGATTGGCGCCTGCTCATCTAAATCATCCTGGGTTCTAACCTTGTTTTTATCAATAGTCATGAAATCCATCTCCTCTTCAGTTTGAACTAACAGGTTAATTCCCAAATGCTGGGATTTCATGACAATTTGGCGATCTTAAGTCTTCACCTGCTTGATATGCTGTTGTCCGGACGATCCAGTTTCTCGTAGACTAGTTTTTCAATAAGTTCGCTAACGTACAGACTGCGATTGAGGTAGGTTTACAATTGCCACCAGCCAAGGACGTAAGCTCGGTTTTGTTTGGTTGGCCTTAATGATGGATGGTCGGCAAAACATCCTTCAGCAATTCCGAGCTTGCGCTTTTTCTTTTTAGCCTCTTCTCTCTAAAAAAAAACTTACGACAAATCATTTTTCGCACTAGACTGGTCGGGGTCAAGCGAGTCGTGTTGCTGCGACATGAAAATGAAGCATAGAGACACGGAGCAGACGAAATCCTAGTCTGATTGCCTTGGTTTGGAGCGGGCGTCTTTGCATTCAAAGCAAGGGCGCCCACTTTGTTGTTAATCAGTACCACGCGCTACCGCGCTGTGGTACTGATGACTACTTGACCACCACGTTTCCGAAAGCTTTGTCAAAAAGAGAACCGGACAGTTTGCTACGCGGAGGTTGGCGCAGAGAAGCAGACGCACTGTATATTGTCAGACGAACCGTCTCCACTTTTAACAAACAGTAAAACGGAGGTATGACTTATGCGGAGGTACGTCTTAGTTCTCGTTCTTAGTGTCGTCGCAGTGTTTGCGTTGAGGCCCGTTAGCGCCTTTACAGAAATGCCCACGGTAGGAAACGCTGCTCCTACGTTTAAGCTAACGACAAATGAAGGCACTCAAGCGAGTTTGAGTGATTTCAAAGGGAAATGGGTCGTCCTTTATTTTTATCCAAAGGACTTTACAGGCGGGTGCACACTTGAGGCGCACAACTTTCAACGGGACATCGATAAATACACGGCCGCGAATGCCGTCATTCTCGGTGTTAGTGTGGATACTGCTGAATCGCACAAAGCGTTTTGCGCTAAAGAAGGACTGAACTTCAAATTGTTTTCTGACGCTGATGGGAAGGTCTCGGAGATGTATGGCTCCGTAATGGAGTACAACGGAGCAAAGTTATCAGCGCGGAATACTTTCATCATCGATCCCAAAGGCAACGTTGCGAAAGTTTTCGTGAAGGTTAGTCCCGGCGGACACAGCGAAGAGGTTCTGGCTGCCCTGGCTGCGCTGCAGAAGTCTTAAACCAAAACAACGCAGGTTCTTTTTCGCGAGCGCGGCAGCATGGTAAGTAAGCTATGGTGCCGCGTTTGATCTTTGGAGGTGCTTCGATGAGCCTCTCTTACAGCTTGCGAATAGCTGTCACTCGCAGACCACCTATCCCATTTTCCACGGTAAACTCTACGCGATCACCTATTGCGATTCCCTCAAGCAGTTGTTTGTCCTTTACGTGGAACTCCATCTCCATCGCAGGCATCAGCCCTTTGATGTCTTCATGATCAATCTCAATCGTTGCTAGTTTGGGATCCAGTCCGGTCACCTTACCGACGGCTGGATAGGATTTAGTTTGCACTGCTGCGGCGGGTCCTTCAGGCTCGGAGTCTTTGTGCGCCAGTTTGCGGGCACAGGAAACGCTCAAAGAAAGAGCGAGCAAGCAGATCAGGTACTGTTTCTTTTTTGAAGCACTCATAGATTTTCCTTGAGATAAAGACAAGACTAAAAACTCAGCTTGATTCCAAATTGAAATTGTCGGGAGTCAAAGGCTGCTGTTGCCTGTCCAAATGTCGGCAAGGGGTTAAAGCTAGAACCGAAGGTGTTGTTCGGAACACTCAAGTTCGAACGATTCAGGATATTGAAACCTTCAGCGACGAACATCAGATTCGTCTTTTCAGTTAACAGTATCTTCTTGCTCAAACGCAGATCAAGCGAAGCGTAGTCGAAGCCTCGACCAGTATTCCTGCCCACGCCCGCCGGTCGATCGTTGTTGTTCGTGTCGAAGTTACGATCGTTTCCCACGAGCACGTTAAAAGGTAAACGAGATGCATAAGTAAAGATGTAGCCGAATTGATAGCCTCCTATGACGGCTTTACGCTCTGGTGCTTCAACGGAGCCACTCACAACCAGGCGGTGACGCTGATCATTGTCTGATAACCCGCGATCATCCCGAATGTTGAAGTTATTCTGGACGCTGGAGAAAAAGAAATTGCCGGCATCGTCTATTGTTTTCGAAAGAGTGTATGAAACGCGCAGGCTCGACCAATTCTTAAGTCGCGTTGGCTAAATGATTTGTGTGTCTGCGGGAGGGCCGCGTGCGGAGAAGGGTTCTATTTCGAATCTTGTTTCGGAAATCAACCGCGGGATAGCACGCGCTCGTCGTTTGCTCGGATGCGACGTGTGACCATTAATTGCGAGGGCGACAGCGCGTTTCTGTTGC
>DATEXA010000284.1:0-3875 GCA_035257465.1 Pyrinomonadaceae bacterium
TCTTGGCAGGATTACGGACGAGGCAACCTGGCAAAAGATTGCTAATTTGCACAGCGCCGATGCCGTACTCGATGAGCGCAGTCTCGCGTTGATCAGGAAACAGAATCCGGACCTCTCAGAAAAGATGCTGAGGAGTCTGATTGATAAGTTCCAACAATCAGTGGCGCTCGATACAGTGCGCAACGAATATCGCATGCACCCACGCTTACTCGCCTGGATGACGAAGGAGCAGTGGCGCGGTGACGTCAATAAATTCAACGAAAAGGTTTACGCGGAACTGTTTCTTACACCACGAACTGATCCATGGTTGGGATTGCTGATGCAGAATGCTTACACAGCGATCGACAACGCTGGGGTGGTCAAGGAATAAGCCTAACGCTACATCCGCTCAACGCTGAAAGCGTTCGCTAATCTCAAGCCCAGGGTAGCGCTCTGGCAACCCTGGGATGTAGGTAACATTTGATTCATGCAACTCCGAAGGAGTTGCGGAGGTTTCAATTGGCTGCGCAACTCCTTCAGAGTTGCGCATTGAAAATCCAACCTGCCTCCCAGGGGTGCCAGAGCGCAACCCTGGGGCTGAAATTAGCGAACGCCTTCGGCGTAATAGCACGACCCAGATTCCACTTATCCTCCTCTTTGCCGCATAATCCGCTCGCATTCCAATCCACGTTTCTGCGAGACAAAAATGCTCAGAACTCTGCTTCTACTAACGCTACTTCTTCCAACATCTCTCTCTGCACAATCAAGCACTCAAGACAAAGTCAGAAACTACCGTCGCACAAACGAACATCAGATCGTCAACGAATTTCTCAGTCTCCTGGCCATCCCAAACATCGCTTCTGACAACCCCAACATCCGCAAGAACGCTGAAGCCATCGTTGAGATGATGAAGCGGCGCGGCTTAAGTCCGCGTCTGTTGGAAGCACGAACTCCGAACGTACCGCCGGTGGTCTACGGTGAGTTCAAAACATCCGGTGCTCAAAGGACTCTCGTTCTTTATGCACACTACGATGGCCAACCAACCGATCCTAAGCAGTGGACAGGCACGCTTCCATGGCAACCTGTTTTTCGTTCCGCTGCGTTAGAAGCGGGCGGACAGGTTTTGCCATCACCATTGGATGAACAAGCACTCAATCCCGAATGGCGTATCTACGCGCGCTCAGCATCCGATGACAAGGCGGGTGTAGTGTCAATTCTCAACGCTTTCGACGCGTTGAAGGCGAGCTCAATCGCGTTGACCTCTAACATCAAGTTCGTATTCGAAGGAGAAGAAGAGGCTGGGTCGTCACACCTTGGCGAGATAATCAAGCTCAACAAAGATCTACTCGAGGGTGATTCATGGATTATTTGTGATGGACCGGTGCATCAGTCAGGAGTAAAGCAAGTTGTCTTTGGCGCGCGCGGCGACGTCAATGTCGATGTCACCGTCTACGGAGCAAAGCGCCCACTGCACAGTGGTCATTACGGTAACTGGGCGCCAAACCCAGCGATGCTCCTGGCGCAACTGCTGGCCTCGATGAAGGACGCCGATGGACGCGTCATGATCGACGGCTGGTATTCCGACGTAGAGCCGCTAGGTGAGGCTGAGCACAAAGCAATCGCTGACGCTCCTCAGTATGATGAAGAACTCAAGAGACAATTAGGCATTAGTCGAACGGAGGGCGGAGGGAAGAGTTTGATGGAACTAATCAATGTTCCGTCACTCAACATCAATGGCGTCAGCAGTGGCGACGTTGGCGCACTGGCCCGAAATGTCATACCGACTTCAGCATCAGCAGTTTTGGATTTGCGGCTGGTCAGAGGAAACGATCACGACCGTCAGGTACAGCGACTCATCGATCACATTAAGAAGCAGGGGTACTTTGTGGTCGATCACAATCCGACTGATGATGAACGCAGCAAGCATCCGTTACTGGCAAAGGTGTTGGCTCGCTCGGGCGGCTACAACGCAGAGAGAACGCGGATGGACTTACCAATCTCACTTGCCGTGATCGACGCAGTTCAGTCGACATTGAAGGATAAAGTTGTACTGCTTCCGACCTCAGGGGGGAGTCTGCCGCTTTCAGTTATCACCGACAATCTAAAGACGGTAACGATGTCTGTGCCGATAGCGAACTACGACAACAACCAGCACGCCGAAAACGAAAACATTCGACTGCAGAACTTGTGGGATGGAATTGAAACGTATGCGGCGTTGATGACGATGAGGAAGTAGCTGGGGTCTTGGGTTTTCGGTCTTGGGTCTTTGGATTCTTCAGCATGAAAGACCGAAGACCAAAGACCCAAGATCTCAAAACCTAACAGCTAAACGCAGCTCAAAAAATCCTGTTCCCTAGAACTTACACCCGTACTGCTTCATCGAAGTGTTGGCACTGTCCTTTGCGGACTTGCAAGCTGCCGCGAGCGAAGGCTTCGTTTGCGGATTTGCTGCGATGTCGTGCCATGACTTTCTCCAGTTAGCCAATCCGGTATCAAAACTTGCTCTCACAGCAGCGGGAACCTTGTCGTGTATACAAGCCTCGTACGCCTTAAGAAATGCGTCACACTCAGGAACACCAATTTCGGTGGCGCTTGCTGTGGTCGTGGCAGTATGAGCAGGTGAAGCTGCAGGAGCGGCTGTTGATGGCGCAGTTGCTTCGCGATTTGTACCGGATTCAGATTTCGAGCAACTGATTAGTAAAAGCGCAGAGACTACAAAAATCATTAGCAGAAGATTTGATCTGTAATTTTTCATGACCTTGAGAGCCTTTGGCGAGTCGGCAAAAGATGAAAAAGCGTCCGCATAATACACGAGCATAGCGACGGTGACGACAAAAAAGCCAACGTACAAGGACTGTGCAGGACCTTCGGTCTTGGCCTGTTCTCAGATCGGAAGTCTGGTAAGCTGAGGCCATGGGGCAAGAGCTTTCCAGCCAGTTGTCGCATCTCGAAACGCGTTGTTGTATTGCCGGAGGCGGACCAGCCGGAATGATGCTGGGATTTTTGCTCGCGCGCGCAGGCGTCGACGTCATCGTTCTCGAAAAGCACAATGACTTCCTGCGCGACTTTCGCGGCGACACCATCCACCCCTCAACTCTGGAACTAATGCATGAACTCGGACTCCTCGACGAGTTCCTTCGACGTCCTCATCAGGAACTTAATCAGCTCGCGGGCCAGATCGGTGACGACACAATTCCGCTCGCAGATTTCACGCACCTACCCACGCGTTGCAAGTTCATTGCATTCATGCCGCAGTGGGACTTTCTTAACTTCCTGACGAGTCATGCAAAAGCCTATCCGACTTTTCACCTCATTATGGAAGCGGAAGTGCGCGACCTGATCGAAGAGGCTGGCCAAATTGGCGGCGTCAAAGTCGAAACCCCAAACGGGCCATGCGATATTCACGCCGCACTTACGGTAGGCGCGGACGGCAGACACTCGTTAGTTCGTGAACGCGCAGGTCTGCAAGTGGAAGTGCTCGGGGCACCAATCGATGTGCTCTGGTTTCGGATTCGCAGAGACCCCGACGATCCGAGTCAAGTGCTGGGAAGATTCACGCGCGGCAAGATCATTGTAATGCTGAACCGCGACGATTACTGGCAGTGTGGTTTTGTAATCGCGAAGGGAACATTTGAGACTCTGAAACAAAGAGGACTCGAAGCATTTCGTTTGGACATTATCGATGTCGCGCAATTTCTGACCAATCGAGTCGGTGAGATTAAGGATTGGAACGAAATCAAGTTGCTAACTGTCGCAGTCGATCGCTTGTTGAAGTGGTATCGGCCGGGTTTGTTGTGTATTGGCGATGCGTCGCATGCGATGTCGCCGGTCGGCGGCGTGGGAATCAATCTGGCGATCCAGGACGCTGTTGCCGCTGCAAATCTGCTTGCTGAAAA
>DATEXA010000285.1:0-8173 GCA_035257465.1 Pyrinomonadaceae bacterium
TTGCCACTAACATTTCCAGTGCGGCATCAACTACCTCACTGATTCGCGATACAAAGATAATCTGAAGATCCTTGCGAACATCCTCCGGTATATCGTCAATGTCTGCTTCATTGCGACTTGGCAGCAGGATGCGACGGATGCCGGCGCGATATGCTGCAAGCACCTTCTCCTTCACCCCGCCAATAGGAAACACCAAACCTGACAGTGTTATTTCTCCTGTCATTGCAGTGTCGGGTCTGACTCTTCTTCCCGTGTACAGCGAGGCCAATGCTGAAGTGATTGTTACACCAGCGCTGGGTCCATCCTTTGGAATTGCTCCCGCAGGAACGTGAAGATGAACGCCGTACTCTTGGAACATCTCCGGATCAATTCCGAAGTCTGCGGCGTGTGACCACAAATAAGATTGAGCAGCCCGCGCTGACTCCTGCATCACTTCGCCAAGTTGACCGGTTATTGTTAGACCGCGACCGCCAGGTAGCAACGTGGCTTCGATAAAGAGAACTTCACCGCCCATTTCCGTCCACGCCATGCCGGTAGCGACGCCAGCTGGTAGTTCTTTCCTCGCAAGTTCCGGGTAGAAGCGCGGCGGTCCCAGTAGTTTATGAACATCGTTTTCGTCAACACTCACAGTCTCAGCTTGTGCTTGTGCAATTTGCAGTGCAGCTTTACGCGCAATGCTGCCGACGTTTCTCTCGAGTTGTCTGACGCCTGCTTCACGTGTGTAACGAGTAGCGATCAATTCGACGGCGTCGTCGGTGATCTTTAGCTGAGCCGGATTCAAACCGTTTTCCTGAATTTGCCGGGGCACAAGATAACGCTTGGCGATCTCCAGTTTTTCCCGATCGCTATAACCAGCGAGACGAATAGTCTCCATTCGATCTCGCAGGGGTGTGGGAATGGGCCCCAATTGGTTCGCAGTCGCGATGAAGAAGATGCGCGACAAATCGAACGGCAAGTCGAGATAATGATCGCGAAACGAATTGTTCTGTTGGGGATCAAGAATCTCCAGTAAAGCAGCTGACGGATCGCCGCGATAGTCATTGCCGAGCTTATCGACCTCGTCCAACATCATGACAGGATTATTTACGCCGGCTCTTCTTATCGCCTGGATAATTCGGCCTGGCAGCGCACCGATATACGTACGACGGTGTCCACGCAACTCAGCTTCGTCACGAACACCACCCAGAGACATTCGTTCGAATTGCCTGCCTAGTGCACGAGCTATCGAACGACCCAACGAAGTTTTGCCCACGCCCGGTGGTCCGACAAACAACAAGATCGGACTCTTCGTATCAGGTCGCAGTTTGATTACGGCGAGAAACTCCAGGATGCGTTCTTTCACGTCCTCAAGCCCATAGTGATCCTCGTCGAGAATCTTTCGTGCTTCAGCAAGATCCAATTTGTCTGTCGACGACTTCAACCACGGCAACTCAAGGATATATTCGATGTAGGTTCGACTAACGTGATAGTCGGGAGCGGCTGCAGGCAAACGTTCAAGACGTTTCAGTTCACGTTCTGCCTCCTCCCGGACGTCTTGCGGCAACTCAGCCTTTGCTAGTCGCTCACGCAGGAGTTCTGCTTCGGCAGCTTCACCACCTTCGCCTTCGCCGAGTTCCTTTTGAATGGCCCGCATCTGCTGTCGCAGGACGTAGTCGCGCTGCGCCTTATCCATTTCCGACTGTGCTTCAGAGGCGATCTTCGAACGCAGCTGCAGGATCTCCAGTTCACGCGCTACGTTTGCGTGGGCCAATCGCAATAGCTCATCGGCCGTTTCGGCCTCGAGCATCTTTTGCTCTTCCTCAACTCCCAACGTCAAAATCGAGCCGAGGAAATATGCCAATCTCACAGCCTCCACTGAACCGAGTACGGCAACACGTACTTCTGGCGGAACACTGGGCAGCAGCGACAGTGCTTCTTGAATCATCTGCTGCAAATTCCGTTTGGCGGCTTCAATCTCCTCAGGATCGACGATACGAGGCTCGGGAAGTATTTGGACTACAGCTCGCATGGAGGGGTCCTGCTGTTTCCACTCAACGATCTTTATGCGCTCCGTGCCCTGGACCACGATGCGCATTGCATCTCCGACACGTTCCATTCGCTTGATCATTACAAGCGTCCCGACCTGATAGAGATCGTCTGATTTCGCATCAGTATCGTCGGCTCGATCGGGACGAACTGTGACGCAACCCAGCAGTTTCTCTTGAGTTGAAAGCGCTGCCTCAACTGCAGCCATTGAACGTGGTCGTCCGACGGCGAGCGGAATGACGGTTTCGGGAAACAGCGTAAGATTCTGAAGCGCCAGTATGGCGATTTCGAATGGTTGTCCTGCGGAAGCTCCCGGATCAGTTACGGGCAGCGCTTCTTTGGGTTCGGCCGGTGGTTTTATGTCAGAAGTTTGCGACATGGCAGTAAGCCTGGAAGAGCATCATTCACTATGCAGTTTGATGACAAGGAACCCATCGTTGTAATCGCGAACAATCGTTGCTCCCTCAATCGTCGCTGGAAACTCGATCTGCTTCTCAAATCGACTGTAAGTGATTTCCATCTGGTGATAGACAAAGCCTTCGCGATAATGAGTATCGCGCCGGCACCCGCGAATCGTCAGTAACGTATCGCGCAGTTCGATTTCCAAATCGTCCGAGCAGATGCCGGCAAGATCTAACTTCACAATCCATCCATCCTGGGAGCGATAGACGTCGGCAGAAGGGTTCCAAAGTCGACCGGATGGTCTGACGCGCCGCTCTGGCGAGATGAGCGAGAGATCAGGTTCAGAATTTCGCATAGCAACAGAATAAGTGAAAATGGGCAGTGCTGAAAAGTGTCCATAAGTTCAGCCGCAGCTGATCGCTGATGGACACAAATGATGAGAACGAGTCATAACGACTGTTTCTCAATTTGCGTTCATCAGCAAAAATCTGCGGCTGAGATTCCCCTGCTACCCAAATATACGGCTCCAGAACGACGAACCTTTGGAGATCTCTTCGATTGCTTCCGCCAATTCGTAGTCCTCGTGCGTTTCGACCGCGATGTCGGCCATTGAAATCATTCCTACCAGATAGCCGTTTTCATTCGTCACCGGTATTCGACGAACTTGTTTGTCGCCCATTTTTCGAATGATGTCGACTACTCGATCATTTGGTCGAGCATTGTGGATGTCCGTGGACATGATCTCCTCAGCCCTGGTTAGTGTGCAGTCTTTGCCTTCAGCAACTGCTCGCACAGCAATGTCACGATCAGTGATTAAGCCCACCAGTTTTCCTCGCGAGTATTGCCGGGTTTCGTGGTTTCTGTCGTCTCTCTCATCAGAACGGATTTTAGTGTCGCGTCCGTTGCCGTCGTAATCGACCACAGGAATAACACCGGTGTCTTCCTGCTTCATCATTAGTGCCACTTCTCTCAGCGTCGTGTCGCGAGTAGACACAGCAAGATCGCGCGTCATGATGTCTCTACATCGCAGTCTTGATCTTGGGTGCGCCTGCGGTCGTGTGGAGTAACGCGATGAAAGGTCACCCCTCACGTCATAAAGAGAACTGCGTCGACCGCTGTCGTCGCGGAAACGCTCACGACTTTCGCTGTAACGCGGTTCGTCGTAGTTGTGCTCAGCGCGTTCTCCATAACGGTTGTAGTAAGGACGTTTTTCTTCCTCCAGACGTCGGCTGGAGTACGGTTCGTCATAACTGCCAAGGTTCTCACGTCGTAGCCGCGCCTCGCGAGAATACCGGTCTTTCTCTTCATCAAAGTCATCTCTGTATCTCGACATTAGTTCGCCTCCTTGAAATAAAACAAACCCAGGCGCGCCGAGAACAACGCGCCACTGAAAATAGAAATGCGTGGGGGCTTAAGCGAAGCCTGATATTTTCTTCGCTTTAAAAATTAGGGGATTGTCCAAAAACTCAATCAGGGGTTCAGGTCAATTTCAGCGATCAACTGCACCCTAGAATGTACATCTAATGAGCCCGCCTCAATTGGCGTCGCCGCCGGCTGTGCTCTCGCCATAGCGAATTCGCCCTGATAAATCGGCTGAGGTCGCTGAAATCCTTCTTCCTGAACCTCAACGATGCGCGCAACTCGTCCACCCAGCGCCTGTGCAATCACCTGCGCCTTGCTCATGGCCTCGCGTGTAGCATCGCTCAGAGCTTTGTCACGAGCAGGTCGATCTTGTCGCAAAGTAAATGTGACTCCGCCGACGTCGTTCGCTCCAGACTGGCCGGCCGCATCGATGACCGCACCAACCTTTGAGAGATCGCTCAAAGTAACCGTCACAGTATTACGAGTTTCGTAGCCTGTGATTGTGGGAGGTTGTCCTTCCTTGTAGACGCGCTGAGGTTGGAGGCTGTAACCGCTGGTCTTCACTTCTGATCCAGATCCCGCGGCGGCTTTAACAGCGCGCAATGTCGCTTCGGTTTTGGTTGCGTTCTGTTGTTGAGCATCGAGCGCCTGTTTTGACTGGGTCACAACGGAAATAAGGAGGACCGCCGTGTCAGGTTGCGCTTGAACTACCGAGTCACCAGATACCAGCACACGCGTTACTCTCCTTGAATCGTCTGTTGGTTTTGTAGCGCCCTGTTCCGTCGGACGAATAGTGCGAGCCTCGAATGGCGTACCTTCCATGTAGGTCGTCATCACGTCCTTAGTCTCACCAGTCGCCTCAACGTCTGTACTTTCCTTAAACCACGCTTCACGCTGAAACTTGTTTGCGTTAATGAGTAAATATTTTGCTTTGCCGACGATCAGCCAACCGCCCGACTCGACAGTTTTTTGTAATTTACCTGTGACGGTTATCTCACTCGCCTGGATTGCACCGGCAGTCCCCAGGGCAATGGTCATCGCTATCATCGTTAATAGTAATCGTTTCATGTCGCTCTCCTTATCCAGTTATCTCGAGGACAGCCGGTCACAGGAGAGAGTATCCGACTGTCGACGAAATAAGGAACGCATGAACTGCTCGATTCTTGCTCTAACATGTCCGATAAACTTCAGTTTGTCGTTCACTCGAAAAAATTGCTACATGAAACAATGTGGATCTCCCTTTATCGCGTCGACAAACTAAAGTTTATCGAACATCGATCCGTGTTTTGTTACCATCCATCCAATGCAATCATTTCATACTGAACCAGACGACACCCCACAACCCGAGGACGGCGAACAATCCTTCCAAGTCTGTGGGATTGACGCTGTACCACCGGGAACGTGTCGACGATTCACTTTACCCAACAGCGATGAAATCGCGATCTACAATGTAAATGGCGAATACTATGCCACCGAGAACTTCTGTCCTCACCGTGGTGCTCCACTATCAGAAGGCGCGATGTTCGGTCACATCGTTGAATGTGGATGGCATGGTTGGCAGTTTGACGTACGAACTGGCGAGTGTCTGACGGTGCGGGAGGAAATTAAGACGTTTGTCGTTAGGGTGGAAGAAGGAATGGTTGTCGTAGAGGTTCGATAGAGTATTTGGTCTTGGGTGGGTTTTAGGTCTTTGAAGCCTTACAAAAACATATGAAACCCAAGACCTAAGACCCAAAGAGCAAACACCTAACCCCCGTCATTCCCAATTGCTTCAACCGGACAACACGTCAGAGCTTCTTCGCAAAGTGCCTTTTCCTCTTCTGTCTCCGGTTGCTTGAATACAAACGAGTAGTTGTGTTCGTCGCAGCGTATGAAGTTGTTGGGCGCGGTGTCGCGACAAACATCACAATCGATGCAGGAAGAATCCACGTAGTAACTACCGCAAACGTTCTCTTTTACCTTTTCGTTCTTATCGGGCAAGTGAATTGGAACTCCTTAACAACAGTTAGCAAAAGGCAACACGAAAAAGGCAGAAGTCTGCCTGCTGCTCCTCTTCGTGCAAACTGCTTTATGGGTGCGTCATCTCCTCTGGTTTGACGAGCTTGTCAAACTCTTCCCCGGTGAGAAAACCGAGTTCGATCGCAGATTCTCTTAAGCTTGTCTTCTTCTTGTGAGCGTTCTTGGCAACCTGAGCGGCTTTGTCATAGCCGATGTGAGGATTCAAAGCCGTAACGAGCATCAGGGAATCCCTTAGATGTTCGTCAATCTGTTCTCGATTCAGTTCAATACCGGAGATGCAGAATTCCACAAAACTGCGAGTAGCGTCGTGAAGCAAACGCACCGAGTGAAGGAAGTTGTGGATCATCACCGGCTTGAAGACGTTCAATTCAAAGTTGCCCTGCGAGCCACCGAAGCTTGTCGCCAGGTCGTTGCCAAACACCTGGACGGCGACCATCGTCATTGCTTCACTTTGAGTTGGATTCACTTTGCCGGGCATGATCGAAGATCCAGGTTCATTTTCAGGTAGGACGATTTCGCCTAGACCACAACGTGGACCTGAAGCAAGCCATCGAACGTCGTTTGCGATTTTCATCAACGAAGTAGCGAGTGTCTTAATCGCACCGCTGGCAAATACAAGCTCATCATGGGCCGATAACGCCGCGAACTTGTCGGGGTGCGACTTGAACGGCAAACCGGTCAACTCGGCGATCTTCTTTGCCGCTCGTTCGCCGAACTCGGGATGCGAGTTCAAACCCGTCCCCACCGCTGTACCGCCGATCGCCAAATCCAACAGACCGGGCATAGAATAATTGAGACGCTCAATGTCACGTTCGACCAAACTTGCCCAGCCACCAATTTCCTGACCGACGGTGAGTGGCGTAGCGTCCTGCAAATGCGTTCGCCCAATCTTTACAACGTCAGCAAATTTTTTCGCCTTCGCATCAATCGCATCATGAAGTTCCCGAATACGGGGAATCAGCTTGGTCAACTGTTCAGCCGCGGCAATGTACATAGCCGTAGGAAAAGTATCGTTTGACGATTGCGACAGGTTGACGTCGTCGTTTGGGTGAATCGGCTTTTTGCTGCCCATGACTCCGCCGGCTAGTTCGATTGCTCGGTTCGAAATAACCTCGTTCGCATTCATGTTCGTTTGAGTGCCGCTGCCGGTTTGCCAAACACGCAAGGGAAAATGTTCGTCGAGCATTCCCTCAATCACTTCGTCACACGCTTGAACAATCAGTCGGGCCTTTTCGGAAGACAGCTTGCCGAGTCCTTCATTAACGAGAGCGGCGGCCTTCTTGAGGATGCCGAGCGCCCGGATCATTTCGCGTGGCATGAGATCGTCACCGATGTTGAAGTGATGCAATGAGCGTTGGGTTTGTGCTCCCCAATACTTGTCGGCGGGCACTTCAATTTCGCCCATCGAGTCGGTTTCTATTCTGGTTTTTGGAGTTGGTTCAGGGGATTGTTGAGACATGGCCTGACACTGATCTTGGCTGAGTATAACGCGATTGGCAAGTGGCGAAAGGGACTATTACACCGAAGGTGTTCGCAAATTCCAGCCCAGGGTTTAGCTTTGAAACCCTGGGAATACCGAGCGTCTCTTTAGTAGCAACTCTGAAGGAGTTGCGCGGGTTTGCGTTAAAGCGCGCAATTTAGGTCGCAACCCTTTCGGGGTTGCGACTAACCTATGATGTCTGGCGTGTCCCAGGGTTTCAAGGCAAACCCTGGGCTCGAATTAGCGAACGCCTTCGGCGAAAAACATCTGTTGTTCCAAGATCACGCAGACGCAGTCTTCGAAGCGTACAGTCATTGTGAACTTTTCAGCTTCTCGCCGTCGAAATTGTACCTGACAGCTAAGAGTTCCGAAGCGGAATACGCATTGCTCCTGTGAATGTCCGCAGCGAGAGCACCTACGCTCTCAGAAGGACACTAGACGATCACGAGGAGGTAAGGAATGGGTTTACCAAACAAAGATGAAATAGAAGGCAAATTTGATCAGGCTAAAGGCAAAACAAAAGAAACGGTGGGCAGAGCCATTAATGACCGCGAATTAGAGAACGAGGGCAAGGCTGACAATCTCGGCGGCAAGGTTCAGGAAGGAGCCGGCAAGGTTCGGCGCAAAGTCGGCGAGACGATCGAAGATGTCGGCGATGCCATTAAGCGTTAACGGATTTCACCCCACCAACCAAAAGGCTTGTTGTGATGCCCATCACATCAAGCCTTTTTACTTTCACGAACTACTCAGTTCGAACGTGCTGCCCGCCGAGTTCATCAAGCAGTTCCTCGAGCGTATCGACTTCTTCATCTGCGCGTGCTTCAACACCGATGAGAATTCCGCCGCCGCGCAATTCAGAGTCGTAAACCTTGGCGCGATACTCAG
>DATEXA010000286.1:0-5958 GCA_035257465.1 Pyrinomonadaceae bacterium
ACCTGAAGCAGCGGGGACGAACCCTGACCTGTCGACAGGCTAAACATGTGGCCGCCCATTGCCATCCCCAAAATAAAACAGACCCAAACCGAACCGCCCATCAACAAAGCTCTACCCCACCGATGAACCAATAAATGTCCAACGCCAGGAATGAACCAAGCCGCGAACGCAACTGCCCACGCCATCGGCGGCGTAGTCTCTGTTCGCTCCATTGCCTTCTCACTTTTTACCAAACTAAACCCTCCAAGTTTTACCTTAACTCTTTAATGTCGTACGCAGCCATGCACATCAAACCTAATCGATAACGTGAGCCGTCGGCATTGCGACCTCTAACACCTTACGTTAACGCTCTCTCGAGGCCGCCTCAGTAAATCAGAAAAGTCTTTCGTGTCTCAAGAAACGCTTTAAGCGGCGACTGCCAATCTTCGATGATAGACTCCAACTGCATTCCCTTCTCAAACGACTCTCTAATTTTGTTGGTACCGGCAATAACATCGAAAGGGTTCTTATCAAACACGTACTCATAAGGAGGTTCTTTCCACAAGAACTGATCAGGGTACATGTCGTATGCCATCTTGACCATTGCCAGGCCCGTGCTCACTGGTTCGAACGCCAGCCGATCCGTCACTTGTAATTGCACGCCGCCACAACTCACACGAGCGTGCTTTTGAAACGTTGGCTGAAAAACGCAAGCACGAAAATAAACCCCTTCCAAATGAAGATCGTTCAACCGGTCAGCATAATCATCAGCCTCAATGTACGGCGCTCCGATCAATTCAAAAGGGCGTGTCGTGCCGCGTCCTTCCGACATCTGGGTTCCTTCGAAGTGCACTGTACCTGGAAAGACTGTTGCGGTATCAACTGTTGGCATATTTGGCGAGGGCAATACCCATGGCGCATCCGTCTCGTCTTGCCAATACTGTCTGCGCCACCCTTCCATTGTTACTACGTGCAAATTGCAATTTATGTTGAAGTGTTTGTTGAAGAGTTGCGCGAGCTCTCCCGGCGTCATCCCATGCCGAGTTGGAATTGGAAACTGTCCCACAAACGATGCGAAGTCCGGCTCAAGCACATTACCTGCCACTTGAGAGCCGTTTATTGGATTAGGACGATCGCACACGATCACCCGTTTGCCTGTTCGCTGGGCGGCCCTCATGCAGTTGGCCATCGTGTAGACAAAGGTATAAATCCGACAGCCGACGTCCTGCATATCAAAAACTAAAACATCGACATCGGCCAACATCTTGTCGGTCGGTTCTCTGGTTTCGCTGTACAAGGAAAAAACTGGCAAACCAGTCTTTCGATCCACCGCATGATCGGTCTCAATCATGTTGTCCTGGACGTCGCCACGAATTCCATGTTGCGGACCAAAGAGTGTGCGTAGATTGATGTCGGGATGTTTATGAAAGAGATCGGCAGCATGCTGGTAGCCGTGGTTGACCGAGGCTTGATTGCAAATAAGACCGACACGCTCGCCTTTTACTAGATCGGGTTGGTCTTCAAGAAGTTTCTCAAGTCCGAGCGTGACCTTATGAATGCTTCGCGATCCATCCGAGACTTGATTCTCCTGCTCCAAAGTTAAGGTCATACTTTAGCTCCTACCCGCAGAGAACCGATCCACCGTTCACGTTTAGAACTTCACCGGTGATGTAACTTGCCCAGTTCGAGCACAGAAACACGATCGGTGGCGCCAACTCCTCTGGGCGCCCGATACGGCGCAACGGAATTGTTTGAAGTATTGATTCAAGTCTGGTCTTGTCCTCGAAGACACCGTCGTTCATATCGGTGTCGACCCATCCCGGCGCGACGCAATTTACATTGATGCCAAATGACGCCAGTTCGGCAGCCAGCGACTTGGTAAAGGAGATTTGTCCCCCTTTCGAAGCCGCGTAGTTCGAAACAGACGCTTCACCCCTTTGGCCGGCGGTGGAACTCACTATGACAATTCGACCAAATTCTTGCCGCTTCATCGCGGGCACTGCGGCACGGCACACAGTCCAGGTGCCCTTAAGATTAATCGCCAGAGTCCGATCCCACAGCTCCTCCGAGATTGACTCCACTAAATCGCCTTTCCAAATTCCTGCATTGCAGATCAGGAAATCGAGGCGACCAAAGCGTTCAAGTGTTTCCTGAACAGCGCGATTCCCTTCTACTAACTGCGAAATGTCAGCCTGAATGGCAATTGCCTCAACGCCGTAATTCCGGGCACTGGCAACAGCTTCATTTGCTGCTTCGCTATCACTTACATAGTTAACAGCGACCTTGGCTCCATGCTTAGCCAAAAGATCGACGACTGCCCTGCCTATTCCTCGCGAAGCACCAGTGACCAACGCCACTTTTCCGCTCAAGCCCAGAATGTCATTCTGCACTTCCAAGTTCTCTTCCCTTCTTTCATTGATTAACTAGGCAGTAACAACCGTAGAACTCACTTTGGAATCGTGGTCGACAAATCGTCGTCTGGCCTCGTCCACAAAGGTTCTAAAGAGTCTCTCCGAAAACAGATCATTCTTCCATCCGAGCTCCGGATGCCACTGTACGGCAACCACGAATCGATCACGACGTGGATCTTCCAACGCCTCAATCAATCCATCAGAAGCGCGCGAGACCACGACCAGATCCTCTCCGACACGTTCTACAGCTTGATGATGATGGCTGTTCACAACAACTTCGCTAGTTCTCGCCACCTCCGACAAACGGCTTCCTTCGCTGAGGGTCACTTTGTGTGAAGGTCGCTCCCTGGGTACGCCCTGGTTGTGTAGGATTGAAGTTGAAACCTGCGAAGGAATGTCTTGAATGAGGGTGCCGCCTCTAGCCACGTTCAGCACCTGCATACCAAAGCAGATGGCCAGTAACGGCAATGACCTGCGCTCAGCAGCCGCGATGAGCAACAAATCCGTTTCATCTTTTATCGGATGAACACTTCCTAATCCTTGATGCGGTTCTCGTCCGTAGCGAAGTGGATCTACGTCAGAATCACTTCCGGGCAGCAAGATGCCATCAAGACTCTCAACAACCGAGTCGATGAAACCTACTTTGGGAATAAGACTGATGTGGATCGGTGTACCTCCGGCGGCTTCGACTGCTTCGCTGTAATGGCGCGAAAGATAGAACCGATCGGTTTCAAGTTCGATCCGCATCGGGATGCCAATGACTGGTCGTTTTTCCATTCTCTAGTCCGCCAATAAGTAATTCTTCAAGCGAAAAGTATCATAACCTAACTCGCGTTGATTTGCGTTGAGGGGCGGCTGGAGGCGTCCTTGACTTACATTCAAGCCAGTTCCTATAGTGCTCTCAAAAGAAACATGCGGAAACAATCCAATAGAATTCGCAGTACAACTGTCCTATTAGTGCGAAAGGACACGCATGTTGCACTGGCTGGAGACGGGCAGGTTACGCTCGGCGAAACCGTTATGAAGGCAAGTGCGAAGAAGGTGCGACGACTCTACAACGATCAGATCGTTGCGGGTTTTGCCGGAGCTACTGGTGATGCATTCTCTTTGTTGACGAGATTCGAAAGCAAACTCGAACAGTATCACGGTAATCTTGAACGGGCGGCTATTGAGCTCAGTAAAGAATGGCGGACTGACAAGATGCTTCGACATCTAGAGGCGCTTTTGGTCGTTGCCGATAAGAGGAGTTCATTTTTGTTATCTGGAAATGGCGATGTGATCGCGCCCGACGAAGGTGTTCTGGCTATCGGATCTGGTGGCTCCTACGCCCTGGCAGCTGCTCGCGCTCTCCTGAAACACACAAACTTGTCCGCAAAGGAAATTGCAGTCGAAGCACTTCGTATCGCGGGCGAAATTTGCATTTATTCAAATCAAAATATTGTGGTTGAGGAATTGTAAGAGTCTCTTAAGTGAGACCTGCAAGCATTATTGATGGTTATCTACTTAGCAGGTGATGTTGACGACGAAGCCCGCCTCGACGAGATGTCGCCCAGACAGATCGTGAGTGAGCTGGACAAACATGTAGTGGGCCAACGCAATGCCAAGCGTGCGGTTGCCATTGCGTTACGAAATCGCGTTAGGCGTCAGAAGTTGCCGCCAGAGTTGGCAGTTGACGTCATGCCCAAGAACATCATCATGATCGGTTCTACAGGCGTTGGGAAAACCGAGATTGCGCGACGCCTGGCGAGGATGTCGAATTCGCCGTTCCTAAAAGTTGAGGCGTCGAAGTTCACTGAAGTAGGTTATGTGGGTCGTGACGTCGAAAGCATGGTGCGTGACCTGACCGAAATCTCAGTTGAAATGACAAGGCAGGAGAAGAGCGAAGAGATAGCAGAGAAAGCTGAACTTAACGTTGAAGAACGCATCCTGGACTTGTTACTACCTCCACCACTCACAGGCTCAACCTATTTCGACTTTGACTCAGAAACTGCTGAAGAAGATCAAGCTGAAGTTGACGGTGCAGTGCGCGACGAACAGTTTCAGCGTACTCGTGAAAAACTTCGAACTCAGCTGCGCAGTGGAAAGTTAGACAACCGCCTGGTTGAACTTGAAGTGAGAGAGAAAAATTTCCCTGTTATCGAGCTGGCAGGTCCTCAAGGCGTGGAAGAAATGGGCATCAACATGAAAGACATGTTGGGCAATCTCTTTCAGGGTCGCACGAAGCGCCGCAAAATGCGTGTCGACGAGGCGATCGAATACATGATGCAGGAAGAAGAAGAACGTCTCATCGACATGGATCAGGTAGCACGCGCCGCCATCGAACGAGTTGAGAATTCCGGCATTATTTTTCTGGACGAAATCGACAAGATTGCCGGGCGCGAGTCTGGACATGGGCCTGACGTTTCGCGTGAAGGTGTGCAACGTGACATTCTTCCGATTGTTGAAGGCACGACTGTCAACACTCGCTACGGTATGGTGCGCACTGATCACATTCTGTTCGTTGCCGCCGGTGCTTTCCACGTATCGAAACCGTCTGACTTGATTCCGGAGTTGCAGGGCCGTTTTCCGATTCGCGTTGAACTCGAGTCACTGACTATCGAAGACTTCAAACGAATTCTAACCGAACCGAGAAATGCTCTAATAAAGCAGTACCAGGCGATGATGGAGACTGAGGGCGTTACACTCGAATTCACTAACGATGCAATAGATTCGATTGCTAATTTCGCAGCCCAGGTTAATCAACAAACGGAAGATATCGGCGCTCGTCGCCTTCAAACAATTATGGAAAAACTGCTGGAGGATATTAGTTTTGAAGGACCTGATCTCGAACCTAAGAAACAGCACATAGACGCCGCCTATGTGGAGGCCATGCTTGCCGCAACCGTCAAAGATCAAGACCTTAGCCGTTACATTCTCTAAACTGATAACTCGACTCGCAGCAAAATCTTCATTGGCTGAATCCACCTCAAACATCTGCTGCCGATACAGAACTACAAGCGAAGCCACTGCAAGGAAAAATGCACGCAAGCATTCGCTCTGTCTCCTGCTGCGTAACTTTCTTCTGGTCGCGATCGTGACTTCTGTGACTGCGGGTTGCGGAAAACGGCGTCCTCCGTTACCTCCAGTTGAAAGAGTTCAACAGCGCACAGAGCTTCTTTCAGGAGCACAGCAAGGTAATGAAGTTATCCTTAGCTGGCCTGCTCCCGTGCGTAACGCACCTGACAGCAGTGTTCAGAGTATTCGAAGGATCGATGTCTATCGTTTGGCGGAGAAACCCGGAGCACCGAGAGCACTAACCGAGGATGATTTTGCGGCACGGGCCACTCTGATCGGCTCGGTAACGTACGATCAGATTCGCAATGCCGGCGAAAATTTGACCTATCATGACTCCTTGGAACTTGCCGGCGAACCAACTCGACTTCGTTACGCTGTTCGCTTCGTTAATGCATCGGGCCAGCGCGCTGCGTTTTCGAACTTCCTGCTAATTGAACCGGCCGCGCGAATTGCCCAACCTCCCGCGCTCAGCGGCTCTGATGTTAAGGAGGACGCAGTCACACTAACGTGGCAG
>DATEXA010000287.1:0-7101 GCA_035257465.1 Pyrinomonadaceae bacterium
CAGAATGGTTCCGGTGGTTCAGTCCGAAAAACTTAAAAATACCATCCGCAGATTTCGCAGATTACGCCGATTCACCTTGGAACGGCGGATTAGCAGCTCATTTCGCAAAAGTCTAATCTGTGTTATCTGCGGATGAGACTACCGATTGATTGGCGCCGGCTGATCGCGCAACGTTGCGCCCTGACTCTTGGCGCCTTTGATCTGTTGATACCGCTGCATGATCGAAGTGACATATGCGCGAGTTGACGGAATATCGATGCGCCCTATGAATTGTGTCGCTGACAAAGTCTTTCCGTCTTCACCGACTTTGTTCCATTCAATTGCGCGACTGGGCCCGGCATTATAGGCCGCAACCATACGCGGTTCGGCGTCAGTACTGTCCTGAAACTGCTCGTGAATCTTCTCCAGATACCAGCAACCGATCTGAATGTTGTGTTCTGGATCGCGAAGAAAACTGTGGGGATCGCTGGCCATCTGCTTCTCAAATTCGCGCATGCCCGTGGCCGTGGCCCATTCGCGTCCCACCGTTGGCGTTACTTGCATCAAACCGATTTCGCCGTCTTTGCCGACTTTCCACGGACTGAAGTAAGTCTCCTCGTAGACAATGCTCCATACCAGATCAGGGTCGACACGGTAGATGGATGCTTGTTGTGCAATCAGATCATCGTAACGGTGGATCCAATACTGGTTCAGAAAATACGCGGCGAGAATAATGGTGAGGGCCAGGAGAGCAACAACCAGAACGCGTTTCATTAAGATTAAGTCAGTGGTCAGTAGTGCGTAGCCAGTGGTTCGTAATCACAAAAAGTCCAAAACAATCAATTGCAACTGATCACTGACTACTGACCACTTAGTTTTTCCTCTTCAAACCTGACCAAAAACTTCCCAGTGAGTAGGCAATATCAACACCTTCGTATCTCGAACGAAGTGCGTGTTCGTCAAGTACATGACCTTGAAGCCAAACCTCAGCGTCGAGGCTGGCGCCTACCTTTAACTCATCGCCTCTCAGAGCTCTTTGGTTGACCAGAACTTCAAGTTTGATTTTTTCCAAATCGAGGTGAATCCAAAAGAGTTCACCTCCGGTCAATGGATTTTTAAGTGGCTTGAAGGCGATTACACGCCCCGATAAACTCCAATCGTTTTCATGCGCGGCGCGAGCGGGAGCGGCTTTTTCGAGTGGGATCCAACGAGTCTTCGTTCGGGTGCGTCGCACGCGCGCGCGATACGCGAGACCGCACAATCCGATGTGCAGTTCCTGCGCGCGAAAACCTGCCGCGCCAACCTCGGTCAGGTTTTGTAATTCGAATAGAACTTCGCAATCGGTGCCTTCGCGAAAACCGTGAATAACTGCTTCGCCTTCCTCGTCGTACTCAGTGAGAGCCCAGGGTGTAATCGTCTGAATGTAACGGGCCCTAAAACCTGGACGACAATCAGCATAGAAGACATCGCCACTCCCCGACTCGTACAATACAGTCCAGACTTCCAGTCCTTCGCCGAGTTTCCAGCAGCGGCCGTGCAAAACAGCGCCACGCCGACTCAACTGAGTTGGCTCGCCCTGATCTCCTGCTCTTTCTGCGAGATAGTTGAATGCCTTTTCCGTGGAAACTTCTAAGCCGATTGTTTCGAAAGTAGGATTCATGATTGCCGCAACGATCTTGTTGTTAGTGATCCCGCTCAGTTGTGCAACTAAAACACTATTGCTTTCGAGATTGAAATTCGTTGCCACATTATTGCGCGGCGCGCTTTCGCTGTCTACGTTTTGTCGGCGTGCCGTTATTACTCTCCGCTTTCGGTGCACGAGTCTTGAATCCGCGAATCACTCTTTCAGGACCATGCTGCGGCTGCGCTCCTGACCTGACCATTTCGGCAAACAGATCCACATCATAATCAGCTTCGCGCGACATCTCTTCGCGAATCGCGTGAAGCACTTCAAGGAATTTTGGACGACGATACATGTGTGAATTTAAGATTGAAGATTTCACATCTCAGATTGAAAGACCTATTGAGTCTTAGATTTGAGATCTGGAGTCGGAGATCTGAAATCCGAATCTTGAAATTTTTCTGTTGCTTCTGAAACCAAAAATTCCGGCGTCACGATCATCGGAACGAAGAACCCCGCTGCAGTATTGAACAAACGAATTCGAGCTTGACGGCGCACGTTTGCCAGGTGTCCGAAATTCCATGTCACCAGATAATCTATTTTGTGAAACGAGGCTATCGCAACATGCAGCGCATCTGCGATGTACTTCCGATGAAAGATCCCTCGAGAGATGTATCCCTCAGCCAGGATAGCAGCCTCTTCGGTTAGATCAACCTGTTCGAGTCCTTTCAGCAACTTCAAATAAGAACTGCGATGTGGTTCTTTCAACCTCTTCAGTTCCGCCGACACCAACGGTGAAACTACAGCCCGATAATCCGGCATCTCATGCTCCCACCAGCGAATCGTGAGGTCGCGACGAAACGGCTCACCGTTATCCAAGTATGCGCCGATAACTGAAGTTTCGAGATAAAGATTTTGTTTCATGGAGTCGATAGTACTTCCGGGCTCGATATTTCAGCCCTTGGCTTTTGCCCTAACGGTTCTAAACGAATCGAGCCGCGAGCGAAATCAAAATAAACGTGAAAATTCTTGAGAAAGTTTCCGCCTAGAATTCCGCTCTGCGTAAACCCCGCAGTCTCATTGACAGGTTCAAGATCAAGAACTGCGGCATTAATCTTCTCGAGCTTCGATAGTCCTAAACTCAACTTCGGAAGCTCCAAGAGCTTAACATCTTCCGCGATACCAGCGGCACCATAGACTCTCATCTTCGACGGTTTTAGAAGATCGAGCAACTGCTCCTGCTGTGAGAGTTTCTCAGAAACAACTGTGATACTCGCTGCAGTGTCGATGATGAAATTCACAGTTTTATCAAAACCTTCAAGGCCAACCTCACCGCTGAGGAACCCGCTCGATGTAGTCCTCAGGGAAACCTCAATCGTTGAATCATTCGGACCAACCGGCACCAGTGACTGATAACTTTCACCATGCCGCAATTGTGTCCACGACTCAACTATGTCCGATTGATTCTGTCTCACGAGTGACATTTGGCGATTGCCGTAATTAAGCGACGTCAGGAATTTGGATATCACTGAAAGCCCGAGGTAACCATCGACCGGAATGTTCGTATCGAAGAAGTGCCGGATGTAGATCGGCACGTTCTCGACTCTGACCTCTCCAATCTCAATCGAGTTAAGATAGCCGTAGACGATTTCAAACTTTCCGCCGCCACCCACCGCACGCGCCAAACCGCCGCGCGCAACCGGTTTCAACCCGAGTCTCTTCGCCGTTTGATCTGACACGACCGACATTCCTGAGCCAGTATCGAGTACAAAACGTAAAGGTTTCTTCTCGCCATTGATCTTGATCTCAATTATCGGGCGATTATCGGTCGCTTCAAAAGAAACCGACGTTCGCATTTCACCGGCAGGCACATAGAGTGAACCCTGCCTGCCGAGGTAGCGAAGGAAGTCAATTAATCCAGCGATACGTTCACGTCTATCGACATCTGTCTTCGGAGCAATGATCAGGAATCTCTCGTACGCATCTGCGGCTTCTTTATACTTTTCATTCCGCGCAGCAGCCTGACCGAGATTAAAAACATAGTCGGGATCATCACCATCGATACTTACTGCTTTACGCAAACCCGCTAATGCTGACAGTAATCGATTCTCATAGAAATCGACCATAGCTAATCCAGCAATCGCCAGGGCCTCCTGGTCATTGAGCGAAAGTGCAGTCCGAAACTCTTCAACGGACAGCCGAAACTCTCCCGCTCCCAGAATAGACGCGCCTAACAATGCATGCGCACGAGCGGACAGCGGATCAAGCATGATCACTCGGGCTGCGTTATCATAAGCACCCTGCAAATTTCGCTGCTTGAGAAGCGCAAAACTCAAACCCAGTCTCGCTTCAGTATCGCGTGCATCCCTACCAAGCAACTCACGATAGATTTTTTCTGCGCCTGCGAAGTCACCTTTCTTCAAAGCCTTCTCGCCCTTATTCGATGCCTTTCCGAAAGCAACTGCGGTGTTGTTGTGCGCGACAAACGCGAAAGAAAGCACAAAGGCGGCCAGAAAACAGGCCGCCAATCTACGAAAGCGCTTCTTTATTTGATACTGCATAAGTCACCTTCTCAGTGAACGATGATCAATGTCCCATATCTGCTGCACTTTCCATCTCATTTGAGGATCTCACCTGTCTTCATAGACCAAAGTACCAGATCCAGCTCGTCACAGTTCACTTTTATATCACTTGAAAACTGCAGGAATCGCTGCTCAATTTCAAGATAGCTCTTTCTGGTTGAAGGAGGCTTCGATGAATCGACTACGCCAACTTCCGCCAGGCATCTCATCACATGCTTATCGAGAATTGCATGACCTTTGACACCGACGTTGCGCAAGAAATGACTGGCTTCTTTGTAGCCGAGGCCTTTGATCTGTTTCTCCTGCGCCAACCAATCTCGCCGCTCAAAGGGATCGGAGAAACTCCGCAATCGTTTGCGGAGAGCCATACCAAAATTCGCTCGAAAATAGGCTCGTGTGGTAACAATGTAACGAGGCCGGGCGACGGGGAAACGATGGGCCCCGGCTAGTTTCAAAGCGTCGGTCATCTCTTCGGACTTACCATCAAGCAACAGTGACCTGACTGCATCGATTGAATTAAGTCCCATTCGAGCGGATGCGCCTGCTGTAAAAATACAGAAGACCAACTCCTCCCAAAGTCTGGCATCAGATCCTTTCCGCCAAACTTCTTCGAACTCACTTAGCTTCTTCCTTATTTCCTTGCGTCGTGCTTGGTGAGTTGCAACCACTCTTTCAACTGTGACCGGTTCTTGATTTCGTTGCACTGTAGTTTGTCAATGAGGCGATTCTATGAGGCTGGTCAAAACCTTGTCAACGAAAGCAAACTGCGCGTAGTCGCTTATTCTTAGCGGATAGTCGTCTCCTGAAAACCCTCGCGCAAAAACTTCGTGCGACAGCTAAGCACGCTGAAAAGTGCATTAACCGTAGTTGACGTTCGATTTCGGATCGCCATGGCGTCATGTGCCCCACCGTTTGTTGTCATTTAATTCTAAACGACAACAGGACTGGAAAGCGTAATTCGTTAATGTTATCCCCACAGCATGAGCTCCGAATTGCGGGATAACGTCACTAACAGAAGAAAAACCGGACGCCCCAAGGGCGTCCTAAGCTCACAAAGCCAGAGGATGCTGGAGACATGGGATACTCTGCAACGCGAACATCCAAAGCTCAATAAAGTAGCTCTATTAAATCTCGTGGCCGATTCACTTTTTGGTGAACGCACTAACGTTCACGTCAGAAGAAACGAGAGGAACAAGCTGAAGCGCACATTGCAGCGTCATGGTCGTTATTAACCTCATAAGCATTAGGCCAGTCGATGACCAGGTGAATTTGAATTGACCTTTCCGACAAGCTAAAGCGCATCGGACATCAAACCCTCTTCCGTAACACTCCCTATCTTCGCTATTATGAGTTAGCGAGTCACCGTCCCCGACTCGTAGCTCAAAAACATCCCTATTTCTAGTGTGCGCATCCAATTTGGTCCCCTCACAAATCCCAACGATGATTCGAGTCGAAATCGCAAAATCGCAAAGGCAGAAGCAAGAAACGACACTGGGCCGTTCGTTGATAGTTGCGCTTACTTTGCTCTTACTGACTTGTCCAGTCCTTGCACAAGCGACTCCAACTCCAACACCCTCACCCGCACCACAACTTCAGATCTGGCAAGCACCATCGCCTACTCCAACGCCGGAACAGGCGCGGCCCTTGTACGGCGTACAGGGTGTTTTGGTGGAAACGTTGTCGGGCAAAGTCGTCGCCTCGCAACTTGAGGATCAACAATTCAATCCGGCCTCAGCCGTCAAGCTGGCAACATCGCTTGTTGCACTCAGAACCCTTGGCCCTAACCACCGGTTCGCGACGGGCGTTTGGACCGATGGAGTGTTGGAGAAATCGACAGGTACTATCACAGGCAATCTCTACGTCTCCGGAAGAGATCCCTCGTTCCACTATGAACACGCTGTCTTGCTTGCCCGCGAGTTAAACCAACTGGGAATCACAAAAGTCACTGGTGACCTGGTGGTTGCCCCAGGCTTTACGATGAACTTCAGCTCGTCAGCACGAGGTTCCGGCCAACAACTCCACGACACGCTTGATTCGACGTTGCGATACGCTGAAGCGGTTAATGCCTGGAACTATGAACGAACCCTGTTGAACGATCACAACATTCAAAGCGTGCCGAGCGTCGCCGTCACGGGTGCTGTAATCGAAGGCCCAGCGCCTGAAGGAGCACGACTGCTGCTAACTCAAAGATCGAGTCGACTGGTCGATATTCTGAAAGTCCTGCTGTGTTACTCGAACAACTTCATGGCGGAACGAATTGGCGAGAGTCTCGGTGGGCCCGCTGCTATACAAGATCAGTTGAGCAAATTGCTTGCCTTGTCGCCCGACCAAATTAAGTTGTCATCGGCAAGTGGCTTGGGTGTAAATCGGATCTCTCCGCGCGTAATGATGAAGATCTACCGGGCGCTGCGAACAGAGCTCCAGAAGAACGGACTGTCACCTTCCGACATTTTGCCAGTTGCTGGAATTGATCCGGGCACACTGCAGGAACGATTCACAGGGCCTAGTTGGCGTGGGAGTGTTATCGCAAAAACCGGAACGCTGGTTAGAACCGATGGTGGAGCGAGCGCACTGGTTGGGCAGCTACGAGCAGCCAACGGTGAGGTGCTTCTCTTCGTAATTATGAATCAGCACGGCAGCATCGTTCGCTTCAGGGAGAATCAGGATTACCTGGTGATGCTGATACAGAATAGTCGCGGTGGACCAAAGGCATTTGACTACAAACCGATAACACTAATGATGCAGTTGTCGAATACTGAAAGCTCGTTTGGAACGGGCGAGGAGTATGAACCGAAGAAGGGGCAGCAGTAAGTCGCAAGTACCACAACGGGGAAAATATTGCGCCCCGGCGATCCGAAAATCGTCGGGGCGCTTTACCGTCCAAACTGGCCGCGGCGTGCGGCACCGCAGCAACAGCGG
>DATEXA010000288.1:0-14563 GCA_035257465.1 Pyrinomonadaceae bacterium
CGGGAGCCGCCGATCTGACGGCAAACCTTCTTACCAAGGGCACAACAACGCGCACGGCCACGAAGATCGCGGAGGAGGTTGAAAATCTTGGAGGTGAATTGGAGGCCGCCGTGAGATGGGATTCCACGAGTGTTACGGTCGGAGTGATGTCTGACAAGATCGCTCCTGCCATGACAATACTCGCCGACGTGGTCCGACGTCCGACCTTTAAGGCTGCTGAGATCGAGCGTCAGCGTCAGCAGTACCTCGACACACTAACTTTGTCCTTAGATGAGCCCGGTTCGATTGCACGATTTGTTGGCGCGAAGGTTTTGTATGGTGATGGTCTTTATGGTCATCCAATTCAGGGAACTCCCGAATCCCTAAAACGGATCTCTCGGGCCGACATCTTGAAGATACATCGTTTGTTCTATCGATCCGACAATGCCATTCTGGTGATAGGCGGAGATATCAATTCCGCAATCGGATTCACTCTGGCAAGGCGTTTCTTCGGCGATTGGCCCAAACCGGCATCCCGGCTGCCGACTATACCAACCGTCAACAAGTCCGACCGCACCACGTCTGGACGTGTGCTCGTGATCGATAAGCCAAACGCCGGACAAGCCGCTGTTTATCTTATTAGTCGTGGCATTGATAGAAAGGATCCGGCTTACTATCGCGGCATCGTAACGAACTCTGTGTTGAATGGTTATTCAGGGCGACTCAATCAGGAGATTAGAATCAAACGAGGGTTGAGTTATGGTGCGGAAAGTTCACTGGAAGCTCGAAGAGACGTTGGGCCGTTTGTGGCGACAGCACAGACGAAGAATGAATCAGGACCGGAAGTCGCAGGGCTTCTGTTTAGCGAGGTGGCGCGTTTGTCCACTTTGCCGCCCGGGGAAAGTGAGTTGACGCCAAGGAAAGCGGCCTTAATCGGTGAATTCTCTCGCAACCTAGAAACGGTGAGCGGCCTCGTCAGCCGCATCTCGTCACTGGCGTTATACGGACTGAGCCTGGAGGAAATCAATCATTTCATCGAAAGCGTACAACTGATAAATTCTGCGGACGTTGAAAAGTTTGCGAGGACAAGACTAGACGCAAAGTCGAGCGATATCATCATAGTAGGCAATGCGAAGGTATTTCTTCCTGAGTTACAAAAGCGCTATGGTAATGTCGAAGTTATTCCGTTTTCCCAGTTGGATCTCAACACGCGACTGTTGAGGAAGAAACAAGCGCAGTGAGTATGGGAGTTATCTATGTTCATTAAAACGCGACTGCTTCAACTAGCGCTCATGCTGTTTGTGTCGGGCATGGTGGTCTGTGTTCATGGCCAATCGCCAATTGATGGAATCGATGCACGAACCAACACCGCGGACCTGGCAAAACAACTTGGCAGCAGTGATCCTCTGGTGCGTCAACGAAGCGCTGAAGCACTTGCTAAACTAGCTGCTACAGATCAGCGTAAGATCGTCGAAGGTTATGTGTTAGAGGAAAAGAACAAGGACGTGCGACTCGCTTTGGAGTGGGCGCTGTATCGAATGGGCCGGTCTGAATCGTTGTTCCGAGTCGTGCGGGATTTGGATTCGGGTCGCCAGGATCAAGCAATTGGTTATCTCTCCGCACTCGAGAGTCCCGAGTTTCTATATCCTTTTCTAAAGAATCAAAACAATCCGCCGAAGGTTACGGCTGGTCTCCTGAGGGCGCTCGCGCGAATTGGCAATGCTGACACACTGGAATTGATCAAACCTTACCGTGAATCGCTACAACCGTTCGTTGCCGAAGCTGCCGAGACAGCAAGCGATGAAATCGAAAAGCGTTTGGGTCAGGAATCATCAACGCCATCGAGTGGACGTCCAAGAACAACGGAGAAGCCACAACCGTAGTAAGGATGAAGGATGAAGACGAAAGCGTGAAGCTCAAACTCGTACACGAGGTATCACTATCCATCAGCTTTCAGCTTTCCAATCTGTTAGCCTGTATCCCTCGTCCTTAATATGCACCCCAGCCTGCGACCATTTCTCGATCTACTCACCAGAGAAAACGAAATACTCGAGATCAAGACCGAGGTTGATCCTTATCTTGAACTCGCTGAGATCCACAGACGAGTTATCAGCCTGGGCGGACCCGCACTACTTTTTAGTCGAGTGAAGGGAAGTCGCTATCCCGTTGTGACCAATCTGTTCGGAACGAACAAGCGTATAGATCTCGCTTTCGGCCCAAAGCCTGAGCGACTCGTCAGGGAAGTGGTGAATGTCGCTGAATCGATCCTACCTCCGAAGCCAGCCGAACTCTGGAAACACAAATCCCTCGGCCTTGAGTTGTTGCGACTGGGGACGGCTAATACAAATCGATCTCCTGTGACTCAAGTCGTAGATCGCCCTGCGCATCTCGACCAATTGCCGGTTCTGACAACCTGGCAAGAGGACGGTGGACCATTTTTAACCCTGCCACTTGTCTACACCGAAAATCCAGTCACGAAAAAACATAACCTCGGCATTTATCGAATGCAGGTCTTTGATTCGGCCTCCACTGGCTTGCACTGGCAGATTCAAAAAGGAGGAGGTTTTCATTACTGCGAAGCCGAACGACTCAACCAGGATCTGCCGGTCACAGTTTTCTTAGGCGGTCCACCTGCATTGATTCTCTCGGCTATCGCACCTTTGCCGGAAGATGTTCCGGAGTTGGTGTTGGCGTCTCTGCTAGCTGGGCAAAAGTTGAAGATGACCAAGAACCCGCTGGGTGGTCATCGGCTCGCGGCCGAAGCTGAATTTGCTCTTGTCGGCCATGCAAAACCTCATGAGCGCCGAGTCGAAGGTCCCTTCGGTGATCATTACGGCTACTACTCGCTAAAACACGACTATCCGGTATTTCATGTTGATGCAGTGTTTCATCGTCGTGATGCAATCTTCCCAGCAACCGTGGTTGGAAAACCTCGACAGGAAGATTTCTTTATTGGTGATTATCTCCAGCGGTTGCTTTCTCCGCTGTTTCCTCTTGTGATGCCTTCCGTAAAAGATCTGTGGACCTATGGTGAGACGGGGTTTCACTCTTTGTGTGCTGCCGTTGTCCAGGAACGTTATGGACGTGAAGCGCTCGTGTCAGGTTTTCGAATACTCGGCGAAGGGCAGTTGTCGTTAACCAAATTTCTTATTCTCACTGACACGCCGCAGGATCTCAGTGACTTTCCCAAACTGCTCGAACACGTTCTGGAGCGCTTCCGGCCGGAGACCGATCTCTTTGTCTTCTCAAACGTCTCGATGGACACACTTGATTACACGAGTGGCAAAGTTAATGAAGGCAGCAAGGCGATCATGTTGGGATTGGGTGATCCTGTGCGGAAGTTGCCGCGAGAGTTTCAAGGCAGTTTGCCGGCTGGCGTCTCACGAGCTGAAGTTTTCTGTGGAGGATGTCTTGTCTTGCAGGGCGGGAATTATAGTGAAGATGAATCGTTGGCTAGTCGCGTGGCCACAGATGGGCAATTCGCCGATTGGCCTTTGATTGTTTTGCACGATGATGCCTCCGTTGCGCGTTCATCTTCTGACTTTCTATGGTCAACCTGGACAAGATTCGAACCGGCCTCAGACATCTATGCTTCTGCCACTACCATCCATCGTCACCATCTCGTTTACTCGGGCCCAATCGTTATCGACGCACGTACCAAACCGGGCTTTCCCGATGAGTTGAAGGTACGTGATGACATAAGGGAACTCGTTGACAGGCGGTGGCCGGAATACTTTCCTCGCGGTTTGCCTGGTTAAGTTCTGACTATTCGCGTTCGCTGAGTGGCAGGCGAATCGTGAGTACTGCACCGCCGTCCTCTGCATTTGACGCAGTCAAGTTCCCACCGTGCTGTGTGATCACTCGATGAGCCAGAGCCAAACCAACTCCATGGCCCTTGGACTTTGTTGTGAAGAATGGAATGAACACCCTCTGTAAATCAGTGGCGGGAATTCCGGGACCCGTATCGCGAATCGAAATAGTAGTCCACGCGGGCTTGGTGTCTTTTTCTATGGTGCTTTGAACGATCATTCGGCGATCAGTTTGATCGTCAGTAATCGCCTCTGCGCCGTTGCGAAGGAGATTCAATAGTGCCTGGCGAAGCATCCGTTCATCGGCAGAAACGATTACATGGTCGGGAACGTTCAAAAGCAATGTCACGTTGAGTTCGTGAAGAAGCGCTTGAAGCTCCGTTACACAATCATCGAGCAGTTCCTTGAGAGAAACCTCTTCGAGCTGAAGTGGTTGAGGCCGCGCAAAGTTGAGGAATGAAGTTACCATTCCGGACAAACTTCTGACCTCGTTTAGTAAAGAGGCGGCTGCTGTTGCTGATTTCTCATCCAGATCGCGGCTCTGCAAGAATTGTACGTAACCCTGTAATGCCGCAACTGCATTCTTAAATTCGTGAGCGAGTCCTGCAGACATTTCGCCGAGGCTTTCGAGATTTTTCTTGAGTGCTACCTGCTCGCGAAGTTCCGTCACTTCCGTTATGTCGGTCAGTAGACACAGAGCGCCATGTGGCCCACGTTCTGGTGGCAATTCGATGGGAGCAACAGTTACACCAAGTCGACGCAACTGGCCGTTAGTCGTAACAGCTTCGATTTCCATCCTGCGATAAAGAGTTCCTTCCTGAAGGCATTCTCGAACCATCTCTGAGAGGCCGGCATAGCGATTTAGCAAAGTATCAAACGACTCGCCGATCGCTTTACCGTCGACTTCCAGCAAGGTTCGACCTGGAGGGTTGATTGTTATCGAGAGGCCGTTGCCGTCGAAAGCAATCAGGCCGGAAGGAAGGCTCGCGACAATTCGCTCACTGAACTTTTCGGCTGAGCTTGCTCGTTCCGCTGCTTGCTCACTAAGTCGTTCGAGCTCTTTTCGTTGTTCCTGGAGTTGCGCTACGACAGACTGAAAGGTTTCCAGCACGAACTCAGCTTCGTCTTGCGACTTCACAAACCGAGATTCAACTGAAGCGCGTTCCGCCTCGCCTACAAGTTTGTCATAGGGACGTAGAAGCCAACGTAAGAGAAAAAGAATTCCGAGAAGACTACCGATGAGGATGGCGACGAAAGAAGCTAAGAGGATCGGGCCACGCGAGGCTGGACTCTGCGGCGTCAACGAGTACAGCAGAATTGCAAACAAGACGGCCAGAAGAAAAAGTCCCGTCAGTAAAGTAAGGCCGAATTGGAAGCGAGATCTTTTCATTGCCGATTGCCAATTGCCGATTGAACCGGATTGCTGATTGCTGATTGCTGATTTCTGATTGTCGGCTGACTGGTAGTAATGGAATAGGTTGTCATGAGAATGCTTATGTAGAAGATGCTTAAAATCTGCATCTGCAATCTGCAATCAGCAATCAACGGAACTGTCCTGCGTACCATTCCACTAATTGTGAACCAAATAAAAGAGCGCCGATGGCGCCGAGGCCGAGGAAGACTCCAAACGGTAAAAGCATCTGCATGTTCTTTTGTCGCTGACGCGCCATCAGCACGATGCCGATCACTGACCCCGATAGCACGCCCACGAATATGGTGAGAATTGTGAGTCGCCAACCAAGGTACGCGCCAACCATAAACATCATCTTGACATCGCCTAATCCCATCGCTTCGACTCCCCGCAGTTTTTCCCACGTCCAACCCATTAACCAGAGCGACCCGCCACCAATCAACGCCCCAAGAAATCCGCCGGCGAGTGACGCAACCCAGATCGGTGAGGTTGCCAGTACGCCATGCGTAAGGGACGGCAAGTCATCGAAGTGGTGATTGCCAGTCAAGTAAGGAAGGACGCGCGCAACGACTGCGAATACAATGCCTGGATAGGTGATGGCATTTGGCAACAGCATATGCTCGGCGTCGATAAACACAAGCGCGAGTAATGCCGATGTGAAAACGAGATCGAACGGTAACGCGAAGCTTAGGCCGTCGTGCCAGGCGATCGCGACAAACAGAAGGCCGTTCATTAGTTCAACGAAAGGATAGCGAACGGAAATATGTTTTTTGCAACCGCGACACTGGCCACGAAGAACGATATAGCTCAGAAGTGGAATGTTGTCATAGAAAGCGATAGCTGCACCGCAAGCGGGACATCGAGAGTTTGGAAAAACGATCGACTGCTCGCGCGGAACACGATGAATGACAACGTTCAGGAAGCTGCCAATGATTGCGCCAACGATGCCGATCAGGATGTAGCCAATTGCGGGCGGGATTAAATACGGGTCCTGCAGGGCCAGTAATTGAGAAGGAAGCATGCTTGGGAATTGTAACTTGTTTGAACGGGTTTAGAGTTGAGTTTTTTGGATTTGGGTTTTTGGTCTTTGGCTTTGGGTCTTGGGTTTTGCTACTCGAAACGTTCCGGCGGGACTATAGCTTCAAGACCTAAAACCAAAGACCCAAGACCGAACGCCCTACTTTTTATTCTGCATCTCCCAAAGCATCAAGTTCTTCAGAAACGCGTGATGTGCAGCGAAACTCGCGATGCTCCAACCTGCAAGACCATCGCGAAAGCCCGCCTTGAGAATAAAACTGCGAATGAACGCTGACGGCGCGGCGCTGGCGATTTTGAGTGCCGAAGTGCGACGACCTTCTTCAAACATTTGCCGCGCTGCCAACGGAGCATAGCGCTCCCCAATCATTTTGTGATGATAAGCCGCATCGCGAACTGTGTAGTGTAGAAGGTCACCACTTAGCGTTTCGATTCTTGATCCCGAATTCATTTCAACCGATTCATGAATGTGGCGCTTCTTCCAATGACCTGCGTCTTTCCGGAACAATCGCAATTGTCTATCCGGGTACCAACCGCCACCTCGGATCCACGTCCCTTGATAATAAGTCCGGCGAGCTAATTGGTAACCATCAGCAAGTTGAGATGGGTTTTGAGTTCTTAACTTCTTGATTGATTCTGCTAACGTCGGTGAGACGCGTTCATCAGCATCAAGACTAAAAACCCAATCGTACTTTGCCTGATCAGCAGCGAACTGTTTCTGGATTGAGAACCCGGGCCACGAGTTTGTGATTACGCGCGCACCAGCGAGGGAGGCACTCTCACGTGTTGAGTCAGTCGAATCCGCGTCGATAACTATGATCTCATCAGCCCAGGCCACTGACTCACAGGCCTCTTTAATGTTTGATTCTTCGTTGAAGGTGATGATAGTGGCGCTGATCTTCATTCGTTTTGCCGAAGCACAAAACAAATTCGCGATTGCCTCAGTAAGCTTAAGCTACCTTAGCAATCGCGAATTGAAAACGGCAAATCAGATTTGCTTGTCTGTCCTACGGAACATTCGGCGATTCAACAACTATATTGTTGGAACGCAGCGTAGTGGAGGTTGCACGCTGAAGATCCGCAAGTGCTTTATTGTAGTCAGTTTCCGCTCGTAGTTCTGAAGCACGTGCGTTTGCAAGCGCGTTCTCACGTTGGAACAAGAGGAAGGTTGTTGAACGGCCGACCTGATAAAGGCGCTGCTCACCTTCAAGTTGTGTCTCTGCATTTACTCTCGCTGATCGTGCTGAAAGGACGCGGCGTCGCGAACTCTCCACGGCCTGCGCAGCATTACGCACATCGACTTCGACCGTCTGCTCAGTGGATCTCATTGATGCAACGAGTTGATCGCGAAGAATATTCGCACCCGCAAGGTTCGCTTCAGCGGTCTTATTCTTAAACGGAATCTGAATCGCTACTCCAACAGTTACGTTGTAGGTGTTAAAGCCAAAGAGGTTGCTCAAGGTTTTGCCATAGCCTCCAACTAGATCTGATGGCGCCAAAGCGGGAGAAAGAACGACTGGGGATTGGGCTACCGGGAATATTGCCCTTCGTTGAATATCCTGAATCTGACTTAGCAGAAAAGCATTGGCCACGGTGGCGGGATCCCCCGAGATTAACGGAACAGGTGTCCCAGCCGGGAGCGATACTGCTGCTGTACCAGCCAATCCAGTAGTCGCTACTGTGCCTTGAAGATCAAACTGCGGCTTCGTTTGATTCCTGAAGTACTGCAGGTCAATGTTATTAATTTCGGCCTGCAATCGAAGACGACCCAACTCAGGTCTATTCGCGCGCGCTTCTTTCATCGCTTCATCTAGATTCACCGGTGTATCGCTGAAAGAAGGGGTATCCAAAGGAGTTATTTGACTAGACCATTCTGGTGATGATGGATCCTTGAAGATCAACTGTTTGAGGCTGTTCTCCATTATAGACACGTTCTGAACAGCAGTTTGCAGCGCTGTTTCGCGGTTGGCCAGTTCGGTTTGAACTTCGGCCCTTTCCAGGGGAGCCTTCGCACCAGCTGCGATCTGCGCCTCGACATTTCTGAGATTCTCGCGAGTCAGATTCAGGTTCGCGAGTTGGTTCTGTTGATCACGAAGAGCGAATACAACTTCCCAGTACGCTTGCTGCACTTGCGTGATGATGTCGATTGTCTTTAGTCGAAAATCAGAGTCAGATTGCTCTATACGTTTTCGCTGGATACGAATCTGTCGACGATTACTATCAATCGAACGATTGCGCCAAAGAGGCTGAGTAAAAGTTAGACTCAAGTTGGATGAGTAGAATGGGTTTAAGGTGCTATTGGTTGCACTCGTCTTTGTACGCGAGTTGGTGAACAACGCCTGATAATTACCGCCACCTGTTGAGAATTGTTTGGTGACGCCTGGATTCAGTGTCCACGTCGTGTTTGAAAGCTGACCCGAGGTACCTCCACCACCAAAGATGTTCTGTACAGGTATAACTCGCTTATCAAGCGTCGGAGCAATGCTGAAGAATGGATCGAAGATCCCCTCTAAAGACCTCAATTGAGTTTCTTGAAAACGAACATCGTCGCGGGCAACTTCTATGTCATTGTTGTTTTCGAGGGCCCTCTTGATCGCGTCATTCAAAGACAGGGTGATCGCGGCACTTCCGACTCCGAGACGGGACATATCCGGTAGCGGAGGCATCGGCTGAGCCTGAAAATTTGGAATCACAGGTTCTCTGGGTTCCTGCGTAGTAACGTCGCCTGAAGTTGGACTCGGCGTAACCGAAGATGGACTAGTTGGAGCCGCGGGATTTGCTCCAGGGTTAGTAGTAGGCGATGTCTGCGGTGTTCCCGGCGATGTGGTTGGTGAAGTCTGCTGCGTACCCGGAGGTGCCTGCGGATTCTGCGTCGCGGGCTGTGCGCCTTCGGGAATTGCAGGATTCTTTTCCTGCCCGGGAGGTTTGGTCGCATCCTTTGGTTTCTGACTGGACTGCGTTGGCGATGTTGTGGTTTGTGCCGGCGTCACACCGGATGCGGATAACAACAAACTCGAGATGACAATCGCTCTAACTGCGAATAGAGACTTGAAAATAAGCATCAGACGAAGAGCTCCTTAACGTTTTTCCTTTAGATTCCGCGGCTAAGCCAAGGAAGGGTTTTCGAAAACATTCTGGCAAATCACAGTCCACTGCATCAAGCCAATACTACGTTTAGCGGCCGTAAGCAGTTTCAAAAACTTAATATTAGCTCGCTTGACACGCACAAACTCGCCGCATAATCTTGCTTTCTTTCCTGCAGCTAAGCTTTGTTTATCATCACACACATCGTATGTCAGAGTGTGACTGTGCGGGAAAATTTTGTATCGCTGGGATGCAGGACGGTGCCCCAACCCTGTTCGAGTTAAAAACACCCGTGCCTAGTCCCACAAGCGCTACAGGCGAGATCCCAAAAACGTAACACATAGTGAGCTCTATTGGCACCTCAGGAGGATTAGAAGCAAATGGCAGTTAAGGTTGGCATCAACGGTTTTGGCCGAATCGGCAGAAACATCTTTCGCACCGCACTTGGTGATCCGGACATCGACTTCGTTGCCGTAAACGATCTGACTAATACTCAGACACTCGCGCATCTCTTAAAGTACGACTCTGTGTTGGGCAATCTCGATCACCAGATCTCAGCAACTGAGAACGCAATAAGCGTTGACGGGAAAGAATTCAAGGTCTTCTCTCAGCGTGACCCAGCGGCAATTGATTGGGAATCAGTAGGCGCGGAAATCGTCGTTGAGTCGACGGGTCTTTTTACCAAGGCTGAAGATGCAAAGAAGCACCTGCGAGGCACCGTCAAGAAAGTGATCATTTCAGCACCGGCAAAAAATGAAGACATAACGATTGTGCTTGGTGTGAATGAAGACAAGTATGACCCGTCAGCGCACCACGTAATTTCAAACGCCTCATGCACAACTAACTGTTTGGCGCCTGTGGCAAAAGTGGTTCATGAAAAGTTTGGCATTCGTTCTGCCCAGATGACCACTATCCATTCGTATACAAACGATCAACAGTTGCTCGATCTGCCACACAAGGATTTACGTCGGGCTCGAGCTGCCGCACTATCGATGATTCCCACGTCGACCGGCGCCGCAAAGGCAGTTGCTCTGGTGCTGCCAGAGTTAAAGGGCAAGTTTGATGGGATTTCTGTTCGCGTGCCCACGCCAAACGTTTCACTAGTTGATGTAGTTATCAATTTGGAAACTGAGACAACTGCTGAAGAGGTTAACAGAGCTTTTAAGGACGCCGCGAACGAAGAGCTAAGCGGAATTCTCGCCTTCTCGGAAGAGCCACTCGTATCAAGTGACTTCAAGCGTAATTCAAACTCCTCGATTGTCGATGCCGAATATACCAAGGTGATCAATGGAAATATGTTGAAGGTGCTTTCGTGGTACGACAATGAGTGGGGTTATTCATGTCGCGTAAGGGATCTGATCAAGTACATTGCGGGGAAGGGACTTTAGAGAGGAGGTCTTTGGCTTGGGCCGTTGGTCTTCGACCCCGCATCTACGATTTCTTATTCAGATAGATACAAAAAACCAAAACCTAAAGACCACTAATGCCCAAACTCTCGATCAAAGATCTGAACCTTTCCGGCCAGCGCGTCTTCGTCCGCGTCGACTTCAATGTGCCCATCAAAGACGGGAAGGTTGAAGATGACACTCGTATCAGGGCATCTCTACCGACAATTAAATATGCACTCGAACGTGGTGCAAAAGTAATTCTTGCTTCGCATCTGGGTCGACCAAAAGGACAGCGTGTAGATAAGTACAGTCTTAAACCGGTTGCCGATCATCTGTCGACGTTGTTGGGACGCCCGGTCTTGTTTGCTGACGATTGCGTCCGGGATGATGCTGAGTCGAAAGCGTCGAAGCTGGCACCTGGTGAAGTTCTATTACTCGAAAACCTTCGCTTCCATCCCGAAGAAGAAAAAAATGACGACGCGTTCGCAAAGCAGTTGGTCAACCTGTGCGACGTCTACGTAAACGACGCCTTTGGTGCAGCTCATCGTGCACACGCTTCTACAGCTGGAATTACGAAGTACGTGAGCAAAGCTGCTACTGGTCTGCTGATGGAAAAGGAACTTGAGTATCTCGGCCGGTGCATCAACCATCCTGAGCACCCGTTTGTTGCAATCCTGGGTGGCGCAAAAGTCTCTGACAAGATTCCCGTCATCAACGCTCTCATCGATCGAGGTGTCGATAAGATTCTGATCGGTGGTGCCATGGCCTACACTTTTTTAAAGGCTGAGGGATTTACGGTCGGAAAGTCATTGGTTGAAGACAACATGCTGTCAACTGCGCTGGCGATTAAGAAACGCGCTGAAGAAAGCAACATTGAATTTCTTCTGCCCACCGATCATCAGGTAGTGGACAGTTATGAACCGATCAAGGAACAAAAGATCGTAGCTAAGACGATTCCAATTGAGTTCACCAATATCGGTCTGGTGGGAATGGACATCGGCGTCGAAACTGTTAGTCATTTTTCGAAGGCGCTCGCAGATGCACGCATGATCATTTGGAATGGACCCATGGGTGTTTTTGAAGAACCACCTTTTGATCAAGGCACAATTGGTGTTGCGCGCGCGGTTGCAGAGGCTGCCGATCGGGGAGCTATCGTTATCGTGGGTGGTGGAGACTCGGTGGCAGCGATCGCAAAGGCGGGAGTTGCGGATCGAATCACACATATCTCAACAGGCGGCGGCGCGACGCTGGAGTTCTTAGCTGGAGAGGAATTGCCGGGAGTGGCAGCGCTAACTGAGAAATGAGCGAGCAGGTCTTTGGTCTTCGGTCTTAGGCGTTAGGTATTGGAAGACTTCGACGGATTCAAAGATCAAAAACAAAGACCGAAGACCCAAAAACAAAGACCAATAACATGCGCAAACCCGTAATCGCTGGTAACTGGAAGATGTACAAAACGCTGAGCGACGCAGTTGAAACTGTGCTTGCCCTAAAGCCTCTAGTTGCCAATGCCAACCATTGTGAGGTCGTTGTGGCGCCGGTTTTCACGGCGATCAAGACCGTCGCCGATCGTCTCGAAGGTTCAAATATTCAGGTCGCTGGTCAGGATTGCGCCAAAGAAGTTGAAGAAGGAGCACACACTGGGGAAGTTGCAGCTTTCATGCTCCGTGATGTTGGCGCGAAGTTCGTAATTACCGGTCACTCGGAGCGTCGGCAGCTGTACGTAGAGACTGACTCGATGGTTAATCGCAAAACTCAAGCAGCGATTAAGAGCGGTCTGACGGTCATTATGTGTGTTGGTGAAAGCCTTGCTCAAAGAGAGCAGGGAATTGCGGAAAACGTCGTTGCGGGACAAATAAGTGGCGGACTCAGTGGGTTGACAGCCCCAGATCTCGACCGTATCATCGTCGCCTACGAACCGGTTTGGGCCATTGGCACGGGACGTACAGCGACGCCGGAACAAGCGCAGGAAATGCACGCGTTTATCCGGCGCGTTTTCGCGGAAAGGCACTCCTCAGGAGCAGCCGAAGCGTTAAGAATCTTATACGGCGGCTCCGTCAAACCAGACAACATAGCGGGGTTGATGTCACAAACTGACATCGATGGTGCTTTGGTCGGCGGTGCCAGTTTGAAAGCTGACAGTTTCGCGAAGATAGTCAATTATAGAAGCTGAGCTTTGTACTTGATTCTTTGATCTTTGTGCTTGAAAGGTTTACGTCAAAGCACAAAGTACAAAGCTCAAATGTGAGGAGTTTCAATTTGTTTACTTATATTCTCTACGGCCTCTTTATCCTTTCTTGTGTTGTCTTGATTATCAGCATCCTTTTGCAACCAGGTAAGGCTGATGCTGGTGCATTGTTTTCCGCCAGCCTTTCGAGCACGGCATTTGGCCCGCGTGGAACGGCGAGTTTATTGTCAAAGATCACGATCGGGGCGGCGGCAGCTTTCATGCTAATCGCATTGATGCTTTCGTTGCCGGCACTAACTGGATCGCGCTCGGTATTGCAATCAACTTCTCAGAGTGCGCCAACTGCAACCCCTACGCCGGCGTCGACCCAGCAGCCAGCGCCAACAACTGCACCGGCCACTGCGCCCGCAGCGTCACCAGCTCCTAGCAAATAGAAACAGTCTTGTTGAGGGTTTGTGGCACTAGTTACTCTGCGTGCCACTTTAATTGAAAATTTTTCCGGCTATAATGGCCGCAGACCTACTCACTTCATGCCGAAGTGGCGGAACTGGCAGACGCGCACGTTTGAGGGGCGTGTGAGGTAACTCGTGGGGGTTCGAGTCCCCCCTTCGGCATATCAGCGTTGTAAATCCAACCAATTCAATGACTTACGAAGGGTGCCGAATGTCGATCTCGGCATCCTCGCACTATATAGACACCAAGAGCGCCCACGGCCCAAGACACTGTGGAACCACCGGTCTAATCCATGGCGGTTTTCATCAGCTTAGTTCACCTGCACCTTCCGCTCCTTCGCTTTGAAGGACGTGGTTCCATATTGCGAGAGGATTTTTTAGCCAAGGTGACGAACGATTCGAGCAGGTTTTGGTAAGGCATTCGCGAACTTTGGATTTCGGACACCCAACAATCGGCCTTCGCTGGCTACAGAGCTTAAGTCCTGTCGAGAAGTCTGACATTCAGCAGGCCACGTCCCGTGACCGCTGATGTCACGCTGATTTAGAAGGTTACCGGTCTGAACTTGAAACGCTGGAGTTTGAGGCTGGCAGCGGCATTCGCAGTCGGCACGGCATTAGGCCAATGATATAACGACGACTGTAAGCAATGACGTGATGATGCTGGGCCAACAGACTTGACCTGTTTCGACCTCGCGGTAATCGGAAACCGAACCATGAATTAGGACTACGGCCGGAACCTGCTTCCAGATAGGCGAAGGACAATGCGCGGAAGCTATTGTTGTGGTGAGTACCATGGCGCATATTGCGAAAATCTTTTCGCTTCATTGTTCCTAAGTCTCTCAACGACTTGTTTCGGCGACCGTGCCGGAGTATTTCGTAAGCTAAGCCACTCATCATAATCTGGCTTCTCACTCATCAGCGGATCGCAAGCTCTCGCAACTGTCGGGCACGTCCTCACGAGGCTTTGTGCGAATGGCGTTCAAACGCCCGAACACAGCCATTATTTTTGGACGTGTGAATTCCATCGAGAGGACATACGATCAACTTTCAGGCACGTACGGGTCAGGCACAACGCGTTCAAAGACGGCTAGAACCTTGAACGGTCCTTTTAGGCCCACACCTTCTGTCGTGACCGTGAGCGTTTGGCCGTCGTTCGACACCGAGTAAGTTCCCCTGCCCAGCATCTTGCCATCAGCCTCCGCGCCGGCCTCAATGGTGTG
>DATEXA010000289.1:0-9577 GCA_035257465.1 Pyrinomonadaceae bacterium
GGCTTGCCACTAATGATACCCACCGGCATTGTACCCGCCGAACCCCTAAGAATGCCCGAAAAACTCGGACGAATTCGTCTCCTATACATCGTTCTGGGAGTTCTACTCCTGGTCGGACTTCTGCCCTTGGCATTTGCAGGAGTCCTCCTTTCAGGTCGGTCTGCTGCCGAGCTGCGATCAATTGAAGGTCGATATCAGGCCCAGTTGGTGCAGGACAAGGCACGACAGATCGAGCTTTACGGGCAACGATATCGGGACGTGGTTACGGGCGTGGCACGAGCCTTTGAGATTGCAGGCGGAATCCAGAGCCTCGACGACCAAGGTTACGATCACCGACTGCAGGGAACCCTTCAAGAAGACCCGAATCTCATCGCGCTTACTCTCTGGCCGGTGAACGGTAATCCTCACCGGGCTTTTCAACCGGACGTTATCAAGCTCGACGAGGTTGATGCGCGTGTGAGCGAGGTGCTCGCACACATGACTAGTCGCGGGGTGGTTGTCAGTCGCCCGCAAGTGATTCGCTCCGGTCAGGAAATGGCGCTAACAATTGCGGAGCCAGTACTTGGTGGTAGGAATAATCAGGAAGTGGTGGCGGCCGTGGTGGCCATCGTTTCCTTTCAAGAGGTCTTTCACGCAGTTCAGCAGCCAACTTCCAAAAGCGAACGCGAACTCCTGGATGCAGGACTTCCTGTTGTCTTCGTTGTTGATCAGGCGGGACGTGCTGTCGCGCACCCGGAAGCCAGCGTTGCATTTTCCGGAAAGTCAATGACTGACTTGAAGGTGGTACAGGACTGGCTTGAATCGGGTGCACAAGTTCAATCAGCGTTGGCTCCCTTCTCGACGGTTCGTGATGGCAGACAGGTTGAAATGCTTGGATCGTACGCCACCGCGGAGCTCGACAAGAATTCTCGATTGGGAGTGATTGCTGTGCAGGATGAGTCGGCGGCGCTCGTTTCTGTCACAGATATGCGCTGGCAGACTTTGTGGATAAGCCTTGTTGCGGCTTTGCTGACAATATTAATCGGAGTCTTTTTCGCCAATAAACTCACCTATCCTGTACGTGAGCTTGCCGGTGGTGCGCACCGTATTGCTTCGGGTGACTTTTCACAACGGATTGAAGTCATCGGTCGCACTGAACTGGGAGATCTCGGTAATTCCTTCAATGTCATGACTGATCAGATTGAACGCTTCATATCTGATCTGCAGAAATCGGCTGAAGAGAATCGACAATTGTTTATTGGAACTGTAAAGGGACTAGCTGCTGCCATTGACGGAAAGGATCCATATACTCGTGGTCATTCGGAACGCGTCTCTCGCTTCTCCGTGGCGATAGCGCAACGCATGGGACTTGATGACGATGAATGCGAGAAGATTCGCATTAGTGCATTACTACACGATGTGGGCAAGATTGGCATCGATGACAATGTCCTCAAGAAACCTGCCGCGCTGACGGATGAAGAGTACGAGCTGATGAAGAAGCATCCGCAGAAGGGATACAAGATCATGTCGCAGATTCCGGCTATGAAAGAGTTCTTGCCGGGGATGTATATGCATCATGAGATGGTCGACGGTAAGGGTTATCCGCAGGGTCTTAAGGGCGACGAGATTCCTCTGATGGGCAAGATTGTGGCAGTTGCAGATACTTTCGATGCTATGACCACGGATCGGCCTTATCAGAAAGCAATGGCCTTTGACGACGCAGTATCTCGTATCGAAAGCTACGTCAACACACGCTACGACGAAGAGGTCGTAGCCGCGTTTACAGCGGCATGCAGGGAAGGTCAAATCCGACCCGGCGTGGTTAAGTTGAAACGACCCATGCCTGGTCCGCCAAAGACAGGACTAATAACAAGCGTTCAACAGACAGAGTCTTTGTCGGTTAGCTAGATCGTGCCTAAGTTGTTGGGCCGTGCTGCCTCCAGCTTCGTGAATCTAATCGCGAACCTACTTCACAATTTTGAGGTTAGGGGGGACCTGTCACCACTCGCAGCCGGTACTGATGTAGTATTGAAAAATACCACCAACCGCAGTTGGTGGATTCGTTCATATCCAGCCTGCGATCACATTGTCACTCCATGAAATCTCATCAAAGAGTCGGTTCCTTGTAGGCTAGGTATGAACGATCCACCGACTGCAGTCGGTGGGATTCAATTGAGCTTCGCAGGTCTCGGTTTTTAGGTTGAGTATGAAACAATCCACCAACTGCGGTTGGTGGTATTTCAAAATGCAGCAATACTCGCAGCCGCGTCCTTTTTGAGGGGACGTGGCTGTTATGCTTTAATCGATTCATTACAAACACAGCCGGAGTAATTACTAGTAAAAGCATTCAATATGGGACTTTTTTGGAGAAGAAAATCTGGGGATGAGTTTGTCAGACTTGGTCTAAACGAACCCGTTGCTAGGAAAGAAAGCGATACCGCAGCAGCAGCGACCCAACCTCAGAAGCCAACTGACGCGCCGGAACTCGTGCCGTCAACCAGCGGAGGCGGACCAACCCCACTCCCCGTTGAATCAAAACGAGAGGTCGAGAGTGTGCCTCCGGTCGCACAGGTTGAACATGCACCCGCTGTTCGGGAAAAGCCTGTTCCCTCAAGATCTCCTTTTGCCACGTCAGTCCTCGGCCTAAATCTTTCGATCGAAGAGCTGCAAGCCCAGGAGGCAGCTCTCGAACGGGAATTATCAGCAAGATTTCGTCGGGCTGTTTCCGCAACCCGCGAGTCGCTGTCAGAGAGACTTGACACGGTCTTTGCCGGTAGAAAGCAGATTGATGATGAGCTTCTGGATCAACTTGAAGAGGCTTTGATCGCTGCGGATATCGGCGTTCCGACGACACTCGAGGTGCTCGAAACTGTACGTCGCGGAATTGCTCGAAAGCAGATTAATGATCTTGATGCGCTGAAGAATGCGATTAAGACTGAGTTGTTGACTATTCTCCGTTCGTCGGAACGCCAGGGAGTCGCTTCTGAGACTACTGTGCCAGACAGTGTCGCGCCTTACGTCATGATGATCGTCGGTGTTAATGGCGTTGGTAAGACGACAACAATCGGGAAACTCGCGCAACGTATCAAAGCCGAAGGCAATGATGTTCTGATATGTGCCGCCGACACCTTTCGTGCGGCCGCCTCTGATCAACTGGCAATCTGGGCCGAACGCACGGGAGTGCCTTTGATTCAGCAGAAGCAGGGCACTGATCCAGCAGCTGTGCTGTTTGATTCACTCAAGGCAGCAAAAGCGCGCGGGTCGGAAGTGCTGATTGTTGACACTGCGGGACGACTGCACAACAAATCAAACTTGATGGCTGAGCTTGAGAAGATGAAGCGCATCGCGGGACGTGAAGTTGAAGGAGCTCCGCACGAAACGTTGCTGGTAGTCGATGCTGTCACAGGTCAGAACGGTCTTGAGCAAGCACGTCAGTTTTTGAAAGTGGCTGGTGTAACCGGAATCGTGCTCACCAAGCTTGATGGCACAGCAAAAGGTGGAATTGCGGTGGCGATCGCGAAGGAGTTGAGCTTGCCAATTCGCTATGCGGGCATCGGAGAAAAGGTTGATGATCTGGTCGTGTTTGATCCAGAACAGTACGTAAACGGACTCTTTGGTTAGTTCTATCCTGACGAGACTAGTCGAGTGCAGACTACAACTTCAACTTTAAGCGAAACGGCAACTACATGGACCGAAACGGATCGCAGGTTCATGTCGCGTTCGCTTGAATTGGCTAAGAAAGGCTCAGGACTTGTAAGTCCTGGCCCTCTTGTAGGTTGTGTCATCGTCGATCGTTCAGGGGTAGCGGTGGGCGAAGGTTTTTATGTTTTCGAAGACGTGAATCACGCTGAAACCATCGCCTTGCGAGACGCCGGGGACAAAGCGCGAGGCGGCACGGCTTACGTTTCGCTCGAGCCACATGCGCACCACGGCCGCACGCCGCCATGCACTGATGCACTCATCCAGGCCGGCATCCAGCGAGTCGTTGCACCAATCGAAGATTTGAATCCCAGGGTATCGGGCAAGGGATTTGCGCATTTGCGAAACGCAGGGATCGAAGTTCACACCGGTCTACTCGCTGACGAAGCCTCTCAAGTAAACGAGGCATACCTTCATTTCATGCGCACTGGTCGACCGTTTGTCCATTTGAAATTAGCGGTGTCGCTGGACGGCAAGATCGCCACACGGAGTGGCGACTCGCGTTGGGTTGCTGGACCGGAATGTCGTGCCCGCGCGCACGAACTGCGGCATGAATACGACGCTATTCTTGTGGGAGTTGGCACTGCGTTGATTGATGATCCACTGCTTACCGATCGCTCTGGAATGAAACGCAGGCGGCCACTGGTGCGAGTTGTTCTGGACGACAAAGCACAACTTGGAGAGAACTCGCAATTGGTTACTTCAGCGAAGGAATGGCCGGTAGTTCTTTTCGCAGGTTCGGAGGCTCACGAGAGTCGACTCAAGGAACTAGAAGATCAAGGCGTTGAGATTGTGAAAACTGATGATCGCAGTCTGTCTCCGCTTTTAGACGAACTAGGCAAGCGAGGGTTGCAGAGTCTTCTAGTGGAAGGCGGCGCAGTCGTTGCCGGTGAATTCATTGACGCAGGCCTGGTAAACAAGGCTACGTTCTTTATTGCCCCGAAGATTGTGGGTGGCGTCGAAGCGCCAAGCGCAGTGAAGGGAATCGGTGTTGAATTAATGCGGGATGCGCGAACCCTAAGGGATGTCATGATTTCTCAGCGGGGTGATGACATCGAAGTAACCGGTTATCTTTTGTCCAAAGAGTAACCGCCGTGTCTAATGAAACGGCAAATACTTTCTTCCCACATCATCGTCCTACCAAGCGACTCGGTCAGAACTTCCTCAAAGACACCGGCGTCATAAAAAGAATAATCGAATCATTTTCACCCCAGGCTGGCGAGACAGTGATTGAAGTCGGACCGGGAAAGGGCGCACTAACCAGTGAGCTGGTTGACTGTGGTGCTCGAGTTGTCGCCGTCGAATTCGATCGAAACCTTGCCGCCCTTTTAAGCGAGCGGTTTGCAGCCCGAGATAATTTTCGACTGCTCCAGGCTGACGCACTTGAAACGGATTTTTGCGCTGTTATTCAGCCCGCTTGTACTGCCAGATTGATTGCCAACCTTCCCTACAATATTTCCACTGCCATATTGCAACGACTCATTACACAGCGCAGTTGCCTAGAGGAGATGGTGTTGATGTTGCAAAAGGAAGTTGTTGAGCGGATACAGGCGCCGGCCGGGTCAAGTGACAAAGGTTACTTGTCGGTGCTGGTTGAGGCTTACTGTGAGACCGAGAAGCTATTCGACGTTTCACCCGGATCCTTTAAACCTCGGCCGAAGGTCTGGAGCACGGTGATACGCATTAGATTTCGCTCACAACTCGGAACGAAGGTTAAGAGCGAAGAACTGTTGTGGTCATTGGTCAGCGCAGGCTTTAGGCAGAAGCGGAAAACGATTCTCAACAATCTGCGTAATGCAACCGGAAAGCTTCAGGAAGTTATTAAGCGGAATGGTGGAGCGAGTATTGTCTTGTGTAAAGCCGGAGTGAATCTGCAACGAAGGGCTGAAAGTCTGACTTTGGAAGAATGGGGACAGATCGTCAGGGCTATGGAATAGTCGCTGGTATTCGGCGCTCAGGGATCACCTTTATTCCATTCCTTGGCCTCAGTGACAACGCCGGCAACACCTCAACTTTGTGATCCGACGTCAGGGAAAATCGAAAGCGCTGACCAATCGTTGCGAGTAGCAACACTATCTCCATCATCGCAAAGTAGTTTCCAATACACTGCCTCGGCCCACCACCAAAAGGGAAGTAAGCATACTTCGGAAGTTGTTCAGTTCTTTCCGGTCTCCAACGTTCGGGATCAAAATCGTCCGGATCTTCAAAGTAACGTTTGTCGCGCTGTGTGACCCATTGAAACGCGAAAACCTGACTACCCTTTGGGACACGAAAACCGCCAATCTCAGTTTCTTCCAAAGCTTCGCGACCCACTGCGTACGCGGGCGGATAGAGTCTCATTGTCTCTTTGGCAATCATCTCTGTATACGTGAGCCTGGTGAGGTCATTAACGGTTGGTGCTCGACCTTGCAGTACGTCGTGTAACTCTTCATGAAATTTCTTTTCCGCGGAAGGATTGGTCGCCAGCAGGTACCAACTCCACGAAAGCGCCAGGGCTGTTGTTTCATGTCCGGCGAGGAACAAGGTCATCACTTCATCGCGAAGTTGCGCATCCGTCATCTGACTGCCATCGTCGTCCTGGGCCTGGAGCAACATTGAGAGCAGATCACCTTCATCAGATCGGCTCGCGCGACGTTCCGAGATGATCCGAAAGACAATCCGATCAATTTCCGAGACAGCGTTGAAGTAGCGACGGTGTGCAGGTGTCGGAAGGCGGTTGTCCAGGATCCACTTCAGCGTCGCCTGCGACGCAAACGGCTTCACAAGTTGAGAGAGTGTTGCGCCGACATGATCGGCATCCTTTGAAACATCGGCGTTGAAAAGCGTCTTGACGACAATCTCGAGAGTCAATCGAGTCATATCACGAGAGATGTCCAACTCTTCGCCTTCGCGCCACCTGCTGATCGAGCGTCCAGCGTAATCCACCATCACCTCAGCGTAAGAGTTGATCCTTTGACGGTGGAATGCGGGTTGCGCCAAACGTCTTTGTCGTCTCCAGAACTCACCCTCACTTGTGACCAATCCGTTGCCGACCAATCGTGCAAAGAATGGTGAACGTAGAGACCCTGCCTTGCGATAGTTCTTTGCGTCAGTCGTTAACAGTGTTTCGATGTCGGAGGGGTTAAAGAGAAAGTAAGCGTGAACGTAGAGAAATCGCGCGCGAACCACATCTCCAAAGTCTCGACAGCGCGATATGAATCCAAGCGTGTCGTTATTGAACTCACGCATGACCCCGAGGATAAAGTGACCTTTTGGCCCAGGTGGCAGCGGCAACTCGCTCCGCCCATTTGAAACTGTCGAAATCTGTTGCTCTACTTTCATGACTTCAGACGATCTCTGTAGATGCCTGGGTCGCTGCCGGGAATCATGATTGCGCCGACTGTCTTCTCGTAAAAACTGACTGGACCTACTCCACCGATGATTCCGTATGCATAACCCATTTCTTTCAAGCCAAGAAGCGCGGTTATCAGTAACGCCGTGCCAATTCCTTTTCCGCGCGCAGACTCCAGAACTCCCGTTGGTCCGAAGAATGCTCGGCGTGTGCATTCACATGCGCTGAAGCCGACCAGCTTTTGTTCCGAAATAGCGATGAAGACCGTAATTGGTTTATTTGCGAAACCCACTTGAACTTCGTCGGCCCAGGTGGTTGAAAAGTGTTCAATGATAAAACTGCGCACCGCACTCAATTCCCAAGGCTGCGCGGGGCACACGATAACCCCTTGTTCAGAGAGAGACGGCTGCGGAGGCAGGTTTAAAAGATTGACCAGTAGGTCTGACATCTACAGTTGTCTTTCTTACTCGACCTGGAATGGAAGACGCTGAGATGCACTGGTCTTGGCGAGCCGATCGCTAATTGTTATCTGGATTTCATACCTACCAGCCTGGAGACTCTCGAGTGGGAATTGACCTGCGTACGGTATCCGTGCCAGATCGGTCATACCTTGTGTCGACAACTTTCGTTCGCCTGTATTGACCACCGATGCCCCGTTACGAAAAACTTCAACGTGAGCTGTGATATCCGGAGCGGCGCCGACCGTAGCACCGTTCACATTATAGATGAACAGCAAGAAGCTCAACTGCGACGATTTCGGGAACCGGTGATCGACGCTGAATTGAGGTTCAGCAGTTGAACTTGTCTCACCTTTCTTCGCAGCGCGTAACAGAAGAGAACTTAACGTGAGACGCTTCGACGTTAGATCCGGAATTTCAACCCACTCCGAGGCACTGCCGACTTTGCCACTCTTTTCGTCACGAACAGCGGCTCGAATCTGATACAGGCCTGGTGTTAGTTTAGCTTTGTAGTTGTATACGACACCTGTGTCCTGCGAAGTGAATTGGGCCGGCAAGGCATTGACAGTCAATCGAGTTCTGAAAGTTGCCGACGGTTTACCCTGGTCGTTCAGAATTACACCGGCCAGATCAAACGCTGCTTGTTTCGCGTCGCTTCCGTAATCCAGGGCGGTCGCCGAAGTTAACACGCCTGCACTAACAACTGGCCCATTATCAGGAGTGTCCACAAACGTTGCTGAGACGGTGAGCGGTATGTTGTGTGTTGACAATGGTGCGGAGAGCGCCTGCTTCAGCTCGGCATCGGGTTGAGTCTTCGTCGTTGAATCTGTTGCTGCTGGGTTGCTCGCCGTTGTTGATGCAGATGCGAGATTCGTCAAGTAGCCCTTCGGCAGTCGCACTGTTAGATCAGGACGATTCAGGACTGCGATTTCAATCCGTTTGAAGCCGGCAGATTTTTGTTCTTCAGAATCAGGCCGCCAGGAAAGAAGATAATAATTCGAAGTCTCACGGACGGCGCGATTAATTCCATCGGTGAGGTTTTCAGAGTTGAGTAGCGCGCGACCACCTGTATCACTGGCCAGTGCGGAAAGGGCGTCCTGTGACGCGCTTACTTCGCCAATGTTCGACCTCGCGAGTTTGCCTTCCGGATCAGCACGATTAGAGGTGACGTCCGTTGTGGAGATCAATCCCCTTGCATCAAGCGAGTAAATGACGACACCAGAACGAACTGCCGCATCGGTAACCTCTTTGAGCTTGGTTGCGAATCCAGTGTTTCGATCATTCAGGTAGAACCCGTCAGAAACAAAGAACACCAACTTGCGTCCACTTTGTTGAGCCGCAGTGCGCATGAGACTCTCGAGACCTGCAAGCGTGTTGGTAGTCACATCCGTTGACTGTTTCAAGATCAATCGCGCTCGTTCTTTGACCTGGTGTTCGGCGATTTCGCGCGACATCCCACTACTTGGCTTGTTCGATGTTATTCCAGCAGATGTCCCTGCCGCTCCTCCACCTCTCGGTGGCCCTACGGCTCCACCTACACTTGAAAAGTTCGTGGCCTTTAACAATTCATTTGCGTAGTAACTGAGGGAATCTTTGTCGCCGGCGTCGATTCGCGTCGCAGCGTACTCTGTCATTGGTACCGATTCCGTATCGTGAACCACGTATGGGCGGTGATTGAGTCGGGCGATTGCGGCCCGCAATACTGCTTTGTGGTTGGTGAACTGTTGAAGAAATCCTATTTGACCGGTGGCCGAGGCGATTGCAACGTAGTCGGTCGCCGCCATTTGTTTTTCGACAAATTCGGTTATGACCAAACGCGTCTTCTGTACGCTCTTCGCGGAAAGATGAAGATCATCGATGAAGAAAACAATCGTTCGTCCCCGATACTCAGTATTGGCTGGAATTGATGTAGACGTAACCGGTTGTCCACTACGTGCCGCAGCCACCTGGTAACGCTCCTGTTCAGTGCCGGCTGCAACCCTGCTGAAGAACTGAATCGACTGAGGCTTACCATCAATCCTTAATTGAAAGTCTTCAGGGCGGAGACCGTCGACAAATGTGCCTTGCTTATCAAAAACAGCAACTGACGTTTGTACGAGTGACGTGTCCA
>DATEXA010000290.1:0-13929 GCA_035257465.1 Pyrinomonadaceae bacterium
CGATATCCGGCTAGCTCCTCATCAGTCAGTGGCCGATTGTCGAGGCGTGCGGTTGGTGTACGTTCGAACGCGCGATCTGTCAAAGCCATATGTGCCTTGCGCACAGATAAGGGACCACCACCCGCCAAAACTGCCTCAGCAGACTCGACGTCAGGAAAAAACTCATCGTAGGCGAGCAGGTGCCAAACTGTGTCAGCGCCCTCGCCGTCGATGGCTAACACACGAAGGAGACCGTATGCGCTTTCGAGTTGAAAAATGAGATAGTCGCCTGGCTCTACCGAGTGTGACATGTGTGTTGAGAGGTTAGCACGAGATAAGCTGAACGAGAGCAGCTTCGCAGACGCTGGCTACTTATTTACGCAGTCGCCAACCCTTTCGCCCGAAACGCTATTCTTCTGATTGTTATTGCCCGTTAACTTCTTTCCATCAGTGGACAGGATCACCTCGTCGACAAAGCCACCGACGTCCCAACGCAAGGTGTACTTGCGCTGAGCTGCATTCGTCAGTTCCCAGCTGCCAGAATTTTCGCCGTTTGTAAAACTATGGTCTGCCGAAATTGTTAGCTGGGGTCCAACAAACCATTTCCACTCGCCGATAATATCGTTGCACTTAGGTTGGCCCTGTTGCGCAAAAAGTGGAGCGGCGATTAGCAGTGCAAGAACGAGTGATCGCATAGTATTGCCTCCAATCAAAAGATAAGCTCCGCAACCTGGCCACGCAAGGTGAAGCGAAATCCTGTTGGAGTGGCGCCTGCTGAAATTCGCTGGCGAAACCGCTGCTATGGTTTTTGTAGATGGCTCTTGGCAAGCTGATCTTAATCCTAAGTTTCAGCTCTTCTCTGCGCCTCCTCTGCGCCTCAGCGGTGAAATGTGCCCATGCCGAAATTCCCTAACCGCAGAGACGGAGAGGACGCAGAGGAGGCGCAGAGCTTCCCACGGTTTGTACAGAGAAGTCTCCAAACCGGCGTACTACTAAAACCCTTCACAACTTGCCTAATGATGTGCAGCGCATCAATGCACGTTAGGCACGGACCAACTCAACCGAGTGGCAACTCGGCGAGCATTGGCTGATACGTTGTTTGATGAAAGGACCAGTTCTGCTTCGCGTAATCTAGTCGGGACTACTCGTCCTTAAGTAAAGTGCGGAGCTTTGCTCGGAGCTCTGGGCCACTTTCATGCCCGTGACTGGAAGTCGCATGTGCTACCGCGGCGTCAAGCACTTCTTCCTCAGTCCCGGAAATTTTAAGAGAGCAATTCTTGTCACTGGGATACTCTCCGCAGTCGATGAATTTTCGCTGTTTCGGACTTGGTGTGGCTGACATGGAGAAGACTCCTTTCGGGTAATTGCTTGTAGATCAATCTTACCTGACTTCAGAGTAATCTTCACTCCGGAGGAGTGACATGTTGATAGCGCCAAAGTTCCACTGTGCACTGCTTCGTTTGGAGGAGCGGACAGACTTCTAGATCTGGCTACAAGGAAGTGCCCGCTCCTCCAAACGAAGCCGGAGGTGGGAAAGGTTTGCGGGCTATAAACATGTTGCCCCTCTGGGGCAAGGCAGTGCTGCCAATTCGAAACCATCTCATCTAATCTCTCAGAAGACGCAGGGCGCGCTGGGAAGTCGCGAGAAGCCATCTCTTTATTGCCAAACGAAAATCTCGCCTCTAGAATCGGGCAACCGCGATGAGTGCAAAGCCTGACAAAGATTATTACGTGGTTTTAGAAGTCGAGGAGAGTGCTACACGAGCGGAGATAGACCGGCAGTACAAACGCCTCGCGTCAAAACATCACCCGGATCTCGGCGGCAGCGAAGAAACAATGAAATCGCTCAACGAGGCCTACGGGGTTTTGAAAGATCACTCACTGCGCAAAGACTACGACCGCGGGCGAAGATACAGCATCCCGGTTCGGGAGAGCTTTGTTCCACGGACCACCCCAACAGCACAGGACGTGGGCGTCTTTGGTCACGTTTTGAGCTCGCTGTTGTGTTTGATAGCAGGTTTCTTTTTGCTGGTGCTCGTCCGTTTCCAGTGGATCTGGTTTTTGTGGCCACTGGCAATACTGGCTGTTTTTGTTCTTGGTTTCGGAGTCTTGATGGCGCGCAGCGCGATGAAGGCAGCTAACGATTCGCTTCCCAGCACCAGTCGTCTGAAGCGTCATAGCCGGTTGCAGGAGCTCGCGTTCTGGACAGTAATTGCCAGCGGAGCGTACGGTCTTTATCTCCTGATGGAATAATTCGATGAATGCAACCGGGCTGGATCTGTTGTTTTTGGAAGTAAACAATCTGGAAGAATCGCTTGCGTTCTATCAAGGTGTTCTCGGATTGGAAGTCGATTCGATTAGCGCGGGAGCTGACCCGCCGATGGCAACGTTGAGGGCAGGTTCATTGAAGATCACTCTTGCGCAGCAATTGGAGACAATGTTGCGGCGCGGTCGCGGCGCACACTTCTTTATCGGCGTTAAAGATGTCGACTCGTTTTATGAAGAGGTCCGCCGGAGAGCTCCTGAGATTGAGCCACCTTCAGATGAAGGTTGGGGAGGCCGGTTTATTACCTGTCAGGATCCTGACAAGTACCGCTTCTTTTTTGTGACCTGGTCGGAAGAAGAGAGGAACAGACCACAAAGACAGATGGAGTAGTTATGGCTGGACAACATACCGAAAATCTCTTTCGACGATTCAAGGGCGAGGCCGTGTCAATTAAGACTCTGACGGGTGGTCTTTACGAGGGCCGCGTAACGGAAATCACCAACGATTACATTTGTCTCATCGAGACCGTGGGCGGTGAAGGTGTGCAAGTATTCTTGTTCTTTCATGCAATCGAATCAGTAACGACCGTGGCGAACACGCCGGTTTGAAGTATTTCAAGGTCCAGGGGTCTTGTATGCGTTATGTCGAGAATCCTCCCAACCCATGGTTAACTCATTCAGTTGAGTGGATCGGTGAACCTCCCGAGGTAAAGCTTGAGGTGTTTGAGGAGACCGAAACCAGGCGGATAATTACCAGGAACGACAGTCCGGACGTTGGTTTCGATTACACGGTCAATTGCTACCGAGGTTGTATCCACGGATGCACTTATTGTTTCAGCAGACCAACGCACGAATACCTCGGATACGGTGCCGGCACTGACTTCGACCGAAAGATCATCGCCAAGGTAAATGCGCCGGAACTTTTAAAGAAAGAACTGACGAAACCTTCCTGGAAAGGCGATGAGATAGTTTTTTCCTTCACTTCGGATCCTTACATCCCACTCGAAGCGAATTACAAACTCACCCGACGTTGCCTGGAAATCTGTGCGGAGTTTCGTCAACCTGTTGGAATAATTACCAAGTCGGCGATGATTCGAAGAGATATCGATGTGCTTCAGGACCTCACAAGGAATGCGAGTCTTGGTGTGTTCTTTACGATCCCATTCACTGACGTGGAAGTGGCAAGAGCCGTTGAGCCATACGCCCCTCTGCCGGAAGCGAGATTCCACGCGATGGAAGAATTGTCTTCTGCCGGCATAGCAGTCGGCATTGGTATCGCGCCGGTTATTCCTGGCCTGTCGAGTGATATCCCGATTTTGTTGAAGCGTGCGAAAGAGGCAGGCGCGACTAAGGCTTTCATTAACATGCTTAGACTGCCAGGTAGCGTGGCGCCATATTTCGAAGAACAGCTACGCGACAAGATGCCGACTCGTGCAGATCGTGTTTTGAATCGCATTCGAGAAGCTCGCGACGGAAAACTCAACTCGAGTGTGTTTGGTGAGAGGATGCGCGGCAAAGGACAATACTGGGAGGCCACCGAACGTCTCTTTAAGATTCATAGCGAACGACTGGGATTTAATAAGAAGCGCGAACACAAAACAGCAGCGACAACGACGTTCCGTCGACCAACTGCACAAGCGAGTTTGTTTTGAGGCGGACCCGAGCTTTGTCCTTTGATCTTTGCAGCCTTCAAGAACGCTCGGACTTTAAGAGCAAGCACCAAGCACAAAGAACCAAACACAAAGCCGCTCCGATTTCTGTGTAATCTCAGCATTCTTGTGGAATAATACGTCCCAACCAACCAGCCATAGATTCAGGAGGCAATACGATGCTGATCAAAGACGTGATTCGCAACCGTGAGCCTTACTCTGCGAAGGCAACTGACACGGTTCAGGAAGCGGCCGAGTTTATGGCTGCTCGAAACATTGGCGCAGTCTGTGTTGTTGACGACGGTGGAAAACTACTTGGCGTTTTTTCTGAACGTGATGTGCTCAATCGTATCGTTGTTCCGGGTCGCGATCCTCACGAGGTTCGCGTCGGAGAAGTTACCAGCGAGCTTAGAGCCGTGATTCGATGTGACGAGACTCCTCATCAGGCGCTCGAGCGAATGGAACAGATCGGCACACGTCATCTTCCGGTCGTTGACGGTGACCGTTGGGTCGGCATGCTATCGATTCGTGATCTCCTGCGCGTTGAGCTCGGTGAACAGGGCGATGAATTGAAGTTGTTGCATGAGTATATACAGCATTAACAGCGGTCTTTGGTCTTGGGCCTTTGGTCTTGGTTTTGTTTTTCACCACACCACGTCCAAGACCCAAAACCCAAGACCAAACCCATAACCGTCCACTCCACATGCCCAATCGATTCTTACTAATCGCCTCACTCTTAGCCATCACACTTGCTTGCAGCCATCCGCCAGTTGGTGCGGGCAATGGAGAACTGGAAACTTCATCGCAAACCAATTCGAGTTTTAGGATCGAGAAGGTCGTGGGCGGTTTACAGGTTCCCTGGTCAATTGTCTGGGCTCCTGATGGTCGTATGATTTTCACTGAACGCGTTGGTCGCGTTCGTGTTTTCGAGAACGGTAGTTTAAAACCACAGCCCCTCTTTGTCGTTCCAGACGTCGAACCAACCGGCGAAAGTGGATTGATGAGTGTTGTGCTTCATCCACAGTTCGCGACCAATCATCTGCTTTACCTTTCGTACGCCTATGGAGGTGCAGGTATTCGCGTCAGGGTGGTGCGCTATCGTGAAGCGCCAGAAGGGTTCGTCGATAGAAAAGTCATCATCGAGGACATTCCCGCTGCGCAGTTTCATGCAGGCTGCCGTTTGCGATTCGGTCCAGACGGCAAGTTGTACATTACAACTGGTGACGCTACCCAACGCGAACTCGCGCAACGTCTGGACTCGCTAGCCGGCAAAACGTTACGACTAAACGATGATGGTTCTGTTCCCAACGATAATCCGTTCATAGGCCAGGCCAACGCGAGGCCTGAAATCTGGTCATACGGTCATCGAAACGCGCAGGGTATGGACTGGCAACCTGGCTCAAATCTAATGTTTCAGACCGAGCACGGGCCAAGCGGATTCGATGGACCTGGTGGCGGCGATGAAGTGAACATAGTCGAACGTGGCAAGAACTACGGATGGCCGCTCATTCATCATAAGGAGAGACGCGCCGGTCTCGAGTCGCCTTTGCTTGAATACACACCTGCGTGTGCTCCGGCGAGTGGGATGTTTTACCGGGGTTCCGTTTTTCCCCAGTTCAAAGGAAACTACTTTTTTGGCTGTTTGCGTGGCGAGGGATTAATTCGTGTGACTCTAGACGGTCGACGCGTTTTAGATCAGGAGCGCTTGATTACAAAGTATGGTCGTATCCGTGATGTTGCCGAAGGACCGGATGGTTTCCTCTACTTCTCGACGTCGAATCGCGATGGACGTGGCACGCCAACTAGTGACGATGATCGAATTCTCAGGTTAGTGCCCGTGAAGCAGTGAACAGAAAACGAATCTACCTTAAAACCTTCTGGGCAAGTATCGCTGTTTTGCTCCAGCCTATCGCCTGCGGTGGTGGGAACCGATAATGATGCACGATTCGGAAGTGCCGTTCGGTTTTACTCATGACCTCGCGTGGTGGATGGCTTTTGAATCTGAAAAGAATTTCCAGGAATGTACCCGCTACTGAAGGGTGTATTGGCAAGTGAAGGAGATGTCCACCCGGCGCTATTACCCTGGCAATCTCCGTAAGACCATCCTCCAAGGGGACGTATTCCAGAGCTCCACTCGTCACCACCAGATCCAAGGAATCATCAGCAAACGGCAACGACAGTAGATTACCCTGTGCAAATGTGACATCGCGCTTTCGACCTGGACTGTAATAGATGGCTTTCCTCGCAGCAGTAATGGAGGTTGAACTCAAATCGAGCGCGGTAATCGACACTGGAAAGCGAACAGCTCGTAACAATGCCAGGCTTAACAGCCCCGTACCGCAGCCGGCGTCAAGGATCTTCGCGCCGCGCGACACAGGGAGAGGATGGTTTTCAAGGTATTGATCGAGCGAACGGCCATACCCGTTGAGCTTGAAGGTCAGATCATAAAACCGAGCGATTCGATCATAGTAGGATCCTGCGCGGGCCTCATTTTTGGTCGCAGTCAGCGCGTACTCCATCAGCTCTTTAGTTTCTCCTATCGCAAACTTTTTGGTGGAACTTCCAGAATTGGCGGGCAATTGTAGCGTTCTCACCTCTATTACTCAACCAAAAACGCCAGATTAGCTATCAATTTCAGGGCCTCAGCCCTTCGTCTCACGCAAGAAGGAAGCACTTCGGACGTTCTGCTCCCGGAAGGATTCTATTTTGGGGGTGAAGACTATGAGACGCGCTTGTTTTTCGCTGTGTTTAGTTTTGACGGTGGGCGTTGGGCTGGCTTTTGTTGTACGAAGACAGTCCGCGGCGATGGCCTATGCTCAAACACAAGGGGATGACCGGTTAGCGCGCATCCCCCAACCACAGGGTCGATTCGATTTGGAAGTGTTGGTGGATGGAAGACCTCTGGCCGAATATTTCGCACGCGGCCGCACTTATGTTGAGGCATTGAAAGGTGCAGAGTACGAACTGCGCATTCGCAATCCAACTCCGAATCGTGTGGCCGTGGCGCTGTCAGTCGATGGGCTCAATACGATTGATGCGCGTCATACTTCAGCATGGAACTCCAGCAAATGGGTGATTGATCCGTATCAGACCATCATCATCGGTGGTTGGCAGATGAGCACTGAGCGCGCCCGACGTTTTTACTTCACAGATGAGCGTGATTCCTACGGTGCCAAGCTGGGTCAAACGACAAACCTTGGACTCCTCTCGGCAGTCGTATTCAGGGAACGCCAGCAGCCGGTATCGATAAATCCTCCGCGGCCAATCTATCGCGATCGTGAAAAGAGTCAGAATGAACCCTCGAATCAATCGGCAGATGCCCCTGCTGGTGAGTCCGGAAGAAAAGCTGGTATCGCCCGCACAGACGACGACTACGCTGCTACAGGAATCGGGCGCTCGGTTCGAAATGATGTGCGTTGGATCGATATGGAACTTGAGGCGCAGCCTTTGGCCGAATTGAGTGTTCGCTATGAGTACTACCCGGCGTTACTCAAACTCGGAATATTTCCGCGTCCGAATTATGAACCTTACCCACTGCGCAGACGAGAGGATTCGCGAGGGTTCAGTCCCGAGCCTTAAACAAGCTAACGACGAACCAGGTCAGACGTGTAGAGCTGCCTGTAGACACGGTAGTTCGACATGACCTTTTGCACATAGCCTTTTGTTTCTTCAAAGCCAATCTCCGAAGTAAAAACGCCAGGATCCTTTCTACCGGCTCGTTTCAGCCAACGGGCAACATTATCTTCGCCGCCGTTGTACGACGCTGCCACTGGCTCCAATAACTGAGGAAACATTTGTGTGAGTGACTCCAGATATTCGGCGCCGAGGATGATTGAAGTGTCTGGTTGATAGAGTTGATTCTCCTGGAGGTTTGTCAGACCAGCACCCGGACCATATTTCTGTGCGGCGTCCATAGTGAGTTGTAGAAGCCCGCGCGCACCAGCCGGCGATTTTGCATATGGCTTGAAGACGCTTTCTTGTCGGATCAACGCGAGTATGAAACGAGGGTCCAGCTTGCGATCCTTTGCGGCTCGGACGATTGACTGCCGGTAGGGGACCGGATAGAGCTCCGCTACATTGGCGATTGAGGCATTAACCTTTTCTTCGCGAGCGGCAACGATTTGTTTCCTCGACGCGTCTGCAAGGTTCGTCAGGTGTTGCGTTGCAAGCCACCCGTAATACGACTCGATACCGTCTGGCACGGCCAAATACCCAGTGAGCGCTTCGTTCTTCCGTCCGGACTGTTCCAGTGCGAACGCTCTCAGGTAAGTGACTTCTGATGGCGAAGTCAGAACCGCTTTTGAAAACGATCTTCGCAATAGTTCATCGGCAGCCAAGACCGCTTCGTTCCACTTTCCCTCAGCGATGTAAAGGCGCAACGCGGCGAAGATCGCGTTAGTTTCGGTTGGGCCACCGCCAAAGCGCTGTCTGGTACGCCTCACCCACAGCAGTGCGTCCTCTGGTTTTTCTGCTTCCCTCAAAGTATCGATCACGTTCAGATGTGCGGTGTCGATTCGTTCGCCGTTAGGATAGCGATCGCAGTATTCAGCATATCTTGCCGCCGATTCTGAGAACCTACCCATTCGGAGAAGGGAAGCTGCGCTGAAGTTCAACCCCTCACGCCCTTCTTTAGTTGCAGGATAGTCTTGAGCCAAGCGATTGAAGATCGGGTAGCCCAACTCATAATCCTTGGCCAGGAAATACGACCTACCTATTCCAAGTAGAGCTTCGGGAACGCGGGTATCCTGGGGATAGTAATTAATCAGTGCTTGCCAATGTGATCGTGCTTCCGGAAACGCGCGATTTGCCAGATAAATGTTGGCTCGGCGCAGGTGTTCCTCAGGAGTGAGTTTGGTAATCGTTCCAGTCGAATCACGAGCCGAGGCATCGCTGCGTCGTACTGAAGCGAGAGCCGCTTCGCTCGTGGACTGCATCAGGTTCCCGTTAGGAAAAACTGCGTTGGCTTTTGGTTCCGCGCTTAGGTGCGCGACAGCTGAGAGGGAAACAAAAATTGCAGCCAACCTATTTCTGATCACAAGAGTTACTCCTACTCGGCCTATGCTTCTTCGATGATTTCGAAGCTTGATTGGATTGTTACGGTCGGGCGGAGCGTTGCAGCGACGCTACAGTATTTTGTTTCTGAGAGTTCAATAGCGTGTTGGACAGCCTTGGTAGAGAGGGCGGTGCCGGTAAGGATGTGATGAACGTTCATCGAGGTGTAGCTGCGTGGATTTTCGTCCCGACGTTTACCGGTTACTTCAACCACGTAGGTGCTGACTTTCTGTCTTTTCTTTTCGAGGATGCCAATCACGTCTACGGCTGTGCACGAACCGAGCGCAACAAGCAGAAGTTCGACCGGTGAGGGCGCAATTGATCGTTGACTGTTTGTATCTATTGCTATGGAGTGACCTGAAGGCGATGTGCCAACAAAAATCTCTTCCCCAGCAAATCTGATCACCGCTTTGTTGCTTTGAGTCTCCATCACACGTTTTTCGGGACAGAGAATAACACAGAGCAGATTATCGATGGGTTAGGTGTGCTATGATTTCCGCGCGGCAATCCTCGAGCTTTTCCTCATAACTGAAAAAATCGTCAGGGCGACATCTCGAGTACGTCTCCCGCCCAGGAGACGCCCTTGATGAGTATAGTGGGAGGACCATCATGCCTGAGATTCTGATCGTCGACGACGACGACGTGATACGCGATACGCTCGACGAACTGCTCTCGAGCGAATACCAATGTGAAACTGTCGAAACGGCTGAAAAGGCACTCGTGAAGTTGGCAGCCACGCCTTTTGAGGTTGTCCTTACGGATATCTCGATGCCAGGTTTGAGCGGTCGTGAACTTCTCGAGTGTGTGTTGCAGCAGTATCCCCAGACCCCGGTAATCATCATTTCCGGGTTCAGTGATGAGGAACACGCCCAGGAACTACTCAAGGTTGGTGCGTTTGATTATCTCTTGAAGCCTTTTCGACTCGAAGTTGTTGAGCAGAGTGTGAAGCGCGCGCTCGAATACAGCCGAGGATTACAAGGCAATAGTTCGAGCGCTTGAGAAAATAGAACTACTTCCGATTTGGTGTTCAGTGCTAGGCAGCAGCTATCGAGAAGGATGCGAGTTTTTTTGCCTCGCGGCATTTTCGATTGACCTCTTTTATGAGCTCGACAATCCGGTCCGCCGTGAACGGTTTGGCTACAACCCAATCGACGCGCGCGGCCCTTTGTTCATTTGAACCTACTGCTTCACCCCACCCCGTGACGACGGCGATTGGAATCGACTCGTTCTGTTCGCGAATCGCCTGCGCCAATTCCCAGCCGCTCATGCCTGGCATCCCTACGTCGGTAAAAAGACAGTCGAATCGTGAGCTTGTAAAAATTTCGAGCGCCTCTTTTCCCGATCCGGCCATTTGAACTTCACAACCCTCCAGCTCCAGAATCTCTTTGAGTAGCTCGCGAACGAAGTCTTCGTCATCAACGACAAGGATTTTTGTTTTGTCAGATTGCGGGGTTTGCGTAACGGAGGCTGTAGATGGGTTAGTCGCAGGGTTTGCTGACGGCAGTTCTAACTTTGCCACGCTGGCTAAAGGCAATGTGATACGGAAATGTGAACCCTTGCCATATTGTGATTCGACATCAATGTTGCCGCCGTGGCGTCGGATGATGCCAAAACTAACAGCCAAACCCAAGCCCAGGCCGGCGGTTCCTTTGGTAGTAAAGAAAGGATCAAACACACGCGATTTAACCTCTGGATACATGCCAACGCCAGTGTCGGAAATGGTGATCGAAACAGTTTCGCCAACGAGGCTGGTTGCGAGAGTAAGCGTGCCACCTTCCGGCATAGCGTCAATAGCATTGAACACCATATTGACCAGAACCTCACGAAGTTCAGAGTCGTCACCCATCACCATTGCGTTGGAATGAATTTGAAGCTCGACGCTGATGTGAATATTTGCCGCTTCTGCGCAGGCCTTCCAGCGTGGACGGGTAATTTCACTCGCATCTGTAAGGATTTGATCGACTGAGACTAAACCAAAGTCATGGTCGCGTCGCTGGCGTGCAAAGTCCTGGATGCGCTTCACGGTCTTCGCGCCATCTTCTGCAGTCTTTACGATGATGTCGAGGCCACGCTTGAGTTTTTCGGGATCGTTTGTCCTCTGTAATAATTGAGCTCGGCCGAGGATACCCGCGAGCGTGTTGTTGAAGTCGTGAGCTACACCTGAGGCAAGTTCCCCAAGTGCAGACAGTTTTTCCAATTGTGTGAACTGTTCACGTATACGTTCTTGTTCTGCGATGTAGTGTGAAAGTTCTTTGACGTGTTTTTCTGCCTGGTCAGCCGCGGCCGCGGAAGTTTCGACGTTTTTCAGGTACGTGCGATAGGTAAGAAAGACGATCCCGATGATTGGCAGGCTGATGACGAATGCGGAGAAGCCAATCGATTTTACGAGACCTGCGATGGCGGCTGCCGTTATAGCGCCGGCGAAGTAAGTAATCGAAGTCCAGAGATAGTGACGTCGCCAGGTCTGCCAGATAGGCTCATCGGTCTTTAGTGCTGTGCCAATGGCGACAATGCCGGAGTTACCGGCGTAATGAACCAGTGCCATCGTACAGATAGCGACCATGAAGCGTGCGGAGTAGGGCAGACTCAACAACGAGGTGGTATTGCCGAAGGCGAGCTTCAAAGTCGAACCAGTAATAAAAACGGAAAGGGCTGCACAGCCCCAATTGAAGAGCACAGTCTGTGGCTTACGACTAAAACGCATCGAAGAGAGAAAGGCTTCGCTTGAAGCGACGATGATCGCTGCGGGTGGACCGTAGAGTAATAGGATCAGGAAAACGAAAGTGTCAGAGACTGAAACTTGAGAGCTTAGTTTGGGGATGGGGACGACGATTCTTGAACTCAAGAGAAGCGTCATTCCGAGGAGCGCTGCGAAGCGTGCGTCGAGTTGAGAAGGATTGAGGGAAACTATCGCATGGAGAAGCGCCAATGTCCCAGCCGCTGTTATCAGCCTTTGGAATGGTACAAAGGAATGGTTCTCAATTTGGTCAACGTTGGGCATCAGTTCAGTCTGGTTCAAGGTGAGGTGGAAGGGCTTGCCTCTTACCAAGACAGATCGGGGGTTGCTGAAACGCGTTAGTGGGACAGTAATTCCTTTCGCGAAAGGAAGAATGTTTCGTAGGTTGCGCGAAACATAAAACCGCACTTTCGATAAAGGGTTAACGCGTTTTGGTTCAGTTCGTTCGCAAGCAGGCAGATGGACTTCGCTTTCCTGAAGAGTCGTCTCGATAGTTCTGCCATGCAACGAGTAGCTATGCCATCATTTCGTTTATCATCCTTTACCCAGATACCTTCCAGGTAAATCACGTCAGCTGTTTCTGAGATTACATCGGCCTTGAATACCAGCGTGTCTCCTTCAAACAGAACCCATGTGCGCCCTTGTCTGATTCTTCGGAGGCAGCGTCTGCGGAAACCTTGAGGATCGACCTTCAAAGGATCGATACCACTTTCTTCGAATGCTAGTTGTGCCTGGATTGGCATTACCAGACTAAGCTCTTCTTCTGTTGCCAGGCGAAGACCGGGCTCGGATTTCGAACTGGTCTTGCTTTGTTGCAACTCCATCAGCCGCTCGCGACAGGCAAGCCGTGGTTGATGCCCAGGTTGTGAATAGTTTGTCCAGAATTCTGCGATTCGCTCTTGCTCGCCCATAATCATGTGCGTGAAAGGGCATTCACGTGCGACGTGCGCGAGAGCCTGCAAGGCGCGATCTGAAACGGTTTCGAGCAACGTTGCATGACCTACGAGAGCCACGCCTTCCAGGTGACCGTTGATATCACGGCAACCATAAAAGCTACCCCGGTTGAGCGGACTGACAAGTCCGTTGTCATGAATGAAACTCTTCATCGCGAAGGTATGGATTGGGCGCTGCGACAGAAACGCGAGCACTTCTATCTCGTCCTTTGCCGTAAGCAGTTCGACAGTAACTGCAGGAACTGTTGCCGGTACGCGCGACGTTGCGTTGGCATTGAGAGCGTTTGTCTTGGTTGCGTTCAACATGATCATCCTCTGATTAGTAGTTGGAGTCTGATTCCTTTAGTTGCCCAGGTAGTCAGTGTTGTCGTCGAGGACGATCGGCATCGAATCAGATTCATCGCCCGTTACCATTGCATTGAAGGCCTGCAAGATCGTGTCGCCTATCAGGACTCCATCACCAATCAAAACACCATCACCGATAAGCACACCATCACCAATCAAAACACCATCACCAATCAAGACGCCATCGCCGATTAGAACACTTGTTGCACAGAAAAAAGTTCCGGCATCAAGGGTAGTGCCGTTGCTGGTGAGGATGCTGTCTCCGATGAGAACTCCATCACCAATGAGCACGCCATCACCGATCAGAACGCCGTCACCGATTAGTACTCCATCACCGATTAGGACGCCGTCTCCATAGATCTTCTGATAGTTTGTGATCAGATTAATGCCGGTGGCGTATGTTTGCCCGAGGATGATTCCTCGCGACCATGAGAAAGTGGTCGATCCAAATGACAACGAAATACTGGTCTGCGGTTGTGGGGGCGCGCTGGTCAAGAGCGACGCACCAAGAGGGGTTGAGTCGTTGATGTTGGTCCGGACCAATCTGGCCAAGCGAACTGCACCATCAATATTTAATTCACCCGTGCCCTGCTCGAGCATGTTGAAGTTTGGTAGTTGCTGCGCCGTGTACATCATGAGCGTCTTAACCAGATTTGGGGTGAGGCTCGGATTTGCTTCAAACATGAGAGCAGCCGCGCCGGCCACAACAGGAGCAGCCATCGAGGTGCCGCTAAGTTTCATCTGTTTTCGCGTTGGATCGAAGCTTACGCCGGCATCAAGCAAAGGATTCTCCTGGAGGAGAAGATTGTGCGGCGATTCAGCAAAGATAGTCTTATTCCCAGGAGCAGAGATCTCAGGCTTGATTATGTTGTCATAGTGTCTGACACCGTTCTCATCAGTTGAGAAGCTGCGCGTCGGTCCACGCGAACTATAGGTAGCAACTGAGTCG
>DATEXA010000291.1:0-11249 GCA_035257465.1 Pyrinomonadaceae bacterium
TTATTAGAGACGTTGGCACCATTGGTGATGGGTGCGGTCGGTCAAACAACACAACAGAACGGTTTGGATGCGTCCGGTCTCTCAAACATGCTCAATGCACAACAAGAGGAGGCACAGTCAAATGCTCCCGATGTGATGGGATGCTGGGTTCAATGTTGGATCAGAATAAAGATGGTAGTGCTATGGATGATCTTCAACGCATGGCTGCAGGTTTTTTCAAGTAAGAACTTTGCCGATTGCTGATTGTCGATTGCTGATTGGGGATTTGCGCATAGCTAGACCATCAAATTGTCAATTGGCGGCAATGGATTGGCCCGGTACCGCAAGGTGGTTCTCACTTCATGCTTGGAGTTTTACCATTCATTGGCGCATAGAAAATGCGGTATAACTTAAAGGCACGGTCTTGTTTGAAACTACTCATCGGCTCGAATTCATTAGCTATTTGATGGCGGAATGATTCGGCTGCACAGGGAGGACCTAGATGACAGGAAAAATGCGAGGGATTGCGACAGTCGCAATTTTACTCACAATCGCTTTGAGTGGAATTGCTCAAAAAACTGCTAAAAAAACTGCCAGAAGAAATGCGCCCGTGTTTTATTCGATTCACTCCGGACAGACAATGCGTGTGCGTCTGAATAAGGCACTCGGATCGGAAACATCTCACGTGGGAGAATACTTTACATCGACTCTCGTGGATCCACTCTATTCAGGTAGCGGTGTATTGCTTGTGCCGCAGGGCAGCGCCGTTAATGGCAAAGTAACGCACATCCAGCGAGCACAAAAAAATGGAGAACCCGGAACCATGGATGTGGTCTTTACGTCCATCAGACTGCCGAACGCATATATTCGAGCGATCAATGGAACGTTAACTGACCTCTCAGGTTCTGGTGGCAGCAGCGATAACGAAGGAACTGTTACCGCGAAGAAGACAAGTAATCGCAACGTCAAATTCATCGGCGGTGGTGCAGCAGGTGGTGGGGTGATCGGTGCAATTGCTGGTGGCGGCAAGGGATTCTTAATCGGCGCCGGCATTGGAGCCCTCGCCGGTGGAATTACTGGCCGCGTGAAGAAGGGTGGCGAGGTAAAAGTTCCGTCCGGAACGGAATTCGGCGTGATTCTTAACCAGGCAGTTACGTTTCCGAAGTACGTGGCCCGTGCAATGTGATTAGATCAATTTGCAACCGGAACGGGGCCGAGTAGAGAGTGCTCGGCCCCATCTAATTCCTGGCAGCGAAACAATCCTGCCTGTGAACTAGCACGTATAGCGCGTTTGATTTATCTCGGTTAGAATGCGTCCTCGAAAAACTGGGGTCGGGTTTAGAATCACCATCATTTGCTCAGGTTTGAGCCCAGTCGCAGCTCTTCTTATCGTCACTACCAATCAGTTATCGATTTCGTTCTGACTTGTAGGGCACTCCCTACCTGCAACTCAGGTTTATTGAGACAAACTCGCATCAGCCCAGAATGAGCGAGCAACTTCCATTGAATTCTCAAATCTCGCACTATCGCATTGTTTCCAAACTCGGCGCCGGTGGAATGGGTGAGGTCTACCTGGCAGAGGACACAAAGCTCGATCGTAAATTAGCCCTCAAGATTCTCTCAGCTGAATTAGCTTCCAACTCTGATCGAATGGAGCGTTTCGTTCGCGAGGCAAAATCAGCCGCCGCACTCAATCATCCAAACATCGCTCATATCTATGAAATCGGTGAATGCGAAGGAACTCATTTCATTGCAATGGAGTTTGTGGACGGACTGACACTGCGTGAGAAAATCCACCAGGAAGAAGCTGACTTATGCAAGTTGTTGCGTTGTTTGCAACACGCTGCGGAAGGATTGGCAAAAGCGCACGCTGTCGGAATCGTTCATCGTGATCTCAAACCTGACAATCTCATGGTAACCCACGATGGCCATGCGAAAATTCTTGATTTCGGTTTGGCGAAGTTAGTTGAAGGTCGCGGTGAAGTCGAAGTTAATAGCACTGGAGGCGAAGATGACACATTAATCGCCACGTCACGTCGTCGTCAGGTCTCACCTTCAGCTACATCCCCCGGACTAATCATGGGCACAGTCGGTTACATGTCGCCCGAGCAGGCACAGGGAAAAACTGCCGAGATAGATCACCGTTCCGACATTTTTTCCTTTGGGTGTGTTTTGTTCGAAGTAGCAACCAGACACAAACCATTTGAAGGTGCATCAGTGATCCAGTCACTGCACAAACTCGTCTACGAGCCGGCGCCTTTAATTAAGGACCTGAATCCTGGAGCGCCCGCAGACCTACAACGGATCGTCCGTCGCTGCCTGGCTAAAGATCCAGACTCACGTTATCAGTCGATAAAGGAGGTCGCGATCGAGCTCAAGGAATTACGACGCGATCTCGAAACCAGCAAAGAGCCCGGTCCGGTAACATCAACCTCCTTTTCGAGTGGGCCACAAACTAACAGCAGCAGCCGGGATTCACTCGGCTCAATGGTCAAGACAATTGCGGTTCTACCCTTCCAAAATCTCTCAGGTGATCCTGAACAGGAATTTTTCGCCGACGGAATCACAGAAGAGATCATCAACGCTCTGGCACAAATCTCCGGGCTTCGAGTAGCGGGACGCAGTTCGTCGTTTTCTTTCAAAGGACGCAGCGAAGATTTGCGTGACGTTGGTGCCAAGTTAAGCGTTGCGACCATCCTTGAGGGAACCCTGAGACGTTCTGGAAATCGGCTCAGGATCATGGCACAGCTGATCGATGCCGGCACCGGGTATCAACTCTGGTCCGAACGATATGACCGAGTGATTGAAGACATCTTTAGTGTGCAAGACGAGATCGCCACAACCATTGCGGAACGGCTTCAATTGTCGCTTCATGTTGAAAGCGTCGGTGAGCAGGTACAACCACCGACCCGCCATATTGCTGCCTACGAGCTCTACCTGAAAGGACGCGCCCTGCTGTACCAGCGTGGACTCAGCATTGCGAAAGCGATCGAGTGTTTCAAGGAAGCGGTAGCTATTGATCCTTCATATGCCCAAGCCTGGGCTGGTTTGGCCGACGGTTACACAACTTCCGGTTATTCGGGTTTAAAGACTCCCATAGAAGTGATGCCACTGGCACTGGAGGCCGCGCGCAGAGCCTTGGAATTTGATCAAGATCTGGCTGAGGCCCACAACGCACTAGCGTGTGCGACGTTGGTGTATGACAGAAATTATGAACTGGCCGAGATTGAATTTAAAAAGGCCTTAGAATTAAATCCCAACTACCCACAGGCTATTGCATGGTACGGATTGTTTTTCCTCCAGTGGGTTTCGGGACGTAATGAAGACGCTCGAGAACAGCTCTTGCACGCTATCCGCACTGACCCATTGTCAGGCTACGCTCACGTAATTTTTTCCTTTTACTGTTCGAGTAGTGGACGCCCTTCCGAAGCTGTGGAGCATGGTCGCCGTGGAGTCGAACTTGACCCGAACTCCTATCTCGCAAAATGGAGTCTGGCCGTTGCACTTGAATTGTCGGGTGAGTATCAGGAAGCGGCGTCTAATGTTGAGGAGGCACTCGCGATATCGGGACGTCACAGTTGGGCGCTGACAACGCTGGCGTCGATTTATGACGGATGGAATAAGCCGGAGAAGGCAAGTGCTGTCTACGCTGAACTGGAAGCTCGAAGTCTGCGTGAGTACATTCAACCTGCAATGCTAATAGCCGCAGCCGGAGCCGCTGGACAGATGGAAAAGGCAATAGCGTACGCTCGACAGGCGTTTGAAACCCGGGATCCCTTGTTTGTAATGATCGCGCGATGTTGGCCTCAATACGACAAGCTGAGAACGGATGCTCGTTTTCTCGATGTCGTTCGCCAGCTAAATCTGCCGAATTGGAGTGCGGACGCTACAACCTGAGCGCGATGGCCCGTTCAGACGATTGAACCTTGGATAACCAGTTGTCGGACCGTTCCAACTTGTTGCGCTGCTTTCGAAATAAATGAAGTGTGGAAGCTCGAACACTGCGCGACGAATCCTCACGGATTGGCGAAATCGATTCAACATTTTGCGTTACTCTGGCCCGTTATCGGATTGTTGAAGGCCCTCAGGTTTCAAAACCGGGCAACGCTTCTCTCAATGGAAATAAATCCCGGAACGAAACTCGGACGCTACGAAATTCGCTCGCACATCAGCGCGGGTGGAACGGGTCAGGTTTACCTTGCGCAAGATACGAGCGAGTCGGGCCGAACTGTCGCTATCAAGCTGTTGCCTGCTGAAGTCGCCGCCGATCCGAAATGGCTGCGACGCTTCATCCGGGAAGCACGAACCGTCTCCGCTCTCAATCATCCCAATGTCCTGACCATCTATGAATTTGGCCAGGAAGACTCTACACGCTTCATTGCGATGGAATACGTTGAGGGAGTGACGCTACGCGAGTACCTCAACGGGAAGCAGTTGAATCTCCATGAGGTTTTGGACATCGGGATGCAGATTGCAGCGGCGCTAAATGCGGCGCATGAAGCGCATGTCGTGCATCGCGACATTAAGCCCGCCAACATAATGGTTCGTCGGCGCGATGACATAGTCAAGATACTCGACTTCGGGTTGGCGAAACCGGTTCAGACCGATCCCACTTCTTCCGTTACTGGTGATTCTGCTGCGGCACACACCGACCCTGGCATGGTGATGGGTACCGTCACCTATATGTCACCGGAACAGTTGCGGGCGTTGAAGAGTCTCGACTATCGCACAGACATCTGGAGCCTCGGGGTAGTGCTCTACGAAATGGTTACTGGGCGCGTCCCCTTTGATGGAAAAGATCTGTCACAACAGATGCTCGCTATTCGAGAAGAACCGCATCCGACTTTATCAAGATTCGTCGAGTATGTACCGGAACGTTTGGAACAGATTGTCGATAAGGCCCTGGCAAAGAATCCCGACGACCGGTATCAAACTGCGAACGACTTGCTAAACGACCTGCAGACGTTGAAGCGTAAGCTGGAACTTGATGCGGAGAATGATCGAACAGCGGTCTTTGATCGCACCGTAGTTGATGATAAGCACCTCGCTGAAACAATAACCGGATTCAAATCGACTGTTCCCAACACTCCTTCCGTTTCTAGCGGGGAGTACACTGTCACTCAAGTTAAGCATCACAATCGGGCCACAATTGCAGTACTGGGAATCCTACTACTAGCAGGAGTTCTAACAACTCTTTGGTACCTAAAGAATAGAAGAGCGACTCTCCTAACAGACAAGGACACAATTCTACTAACTGAATTCGACAACAAGACCGGTGAAGATGTCTTTGATGGCACACTTCGCCAGGGTCTGGCCGTGCAGTTACAGCAGTCTCCATTTCTCGATATCTTTCCCGATCAGCGCATACGTGCGACGTTGCAACTCATGAGTCTTTCACCAGACGAGCATGTAACTCGCAATCGTGCGCTTGAGATTTGCCAGCGGCAGGGCCTGAAGGCCTACATAGCCGGAGCGATCGTGAAATTTGATCGGAACTATTCGATCACACTTGAGGCGCTGAAAGGGCAGACGGGCGATCAGGTCGCACTGGTTCAAGTCGAAGCGGAAGGGAAGGATCAGGTTCTCAAAGCGCTGTCACGCGCTGCGAGTGAGTTGCGCGAAAAGCTCGGCGAATCGTTGAGTTCGATACAGAAGTTCGACGCGAAGCTCGAAGTCACTACGTCATCGCTGGAGGCACTCAAGGAATATGCATCGGGCAGAGGCGAACAGGACAGAGGGCAGTTCTTCAAAGCGATGGAGTTTTACAAGCGGGCAACAGAGAAAGACCCGAACTTCGCAGTCGCCTGGTTGGGACTCGGTATTCAATATTCCAACACAAGTCAGCCAGGCTTGGCCGCGGAATGTTTGTCGAAGGCATTTGTTTTAAGTAACCGAGTGAGCGCGGACGAGCGCGCGCGAATCACTTACTTCTACTATCAGATCGTTACCGGCGAGTTGGATAAGGCGATTGAAGCACAGGAAACATATGTACGCAGTTATCCACGTGAAGCTCGCGGACCGGGCAATCTGGGAAACCTGTACGCGATTACTGGACAGTTCGAGAAGGCGGTCGCTGCTACGAGTGAAGCGCAGCGCCTGAATCCGAATACTGCCATCTGGCCTGGAAATCTGGCGGAGGCTTTGTTGGCCCTCAATCGCTTCGACGAAGCTCGTGAAGTTTGTCAACGAGCGCTTGCACAAAAGTTGGATAGCACCAGCATTCGCGAACGTCTCTATTCAGCGGCTTTCGTCACTGGAGACTCGCAGGCGTTACAGGAGCAACTTGCGTGGGCAAGCGGTAGGCCTGATGAATACAGAGCCGTGAATTGGCAGACGCAATCGGCGTCGTACGGTGGAGAGTGGAGAAAGTCAGAAGAACATTTGCGACGTGCGACGGAGCTGGCACTTCGTGCCGAGGCTAGAGAGGTTGTCGCCAGCTACACAGCAGAGCATGCCGTTCGCGCCGCGTGGTTGGGCCGTTCCGCACAGGCTGTGAGCCTGGCTGAGAGTTCGCTGAAGCTCGAACGCAACCGCACCGTGCTCACAAGCGGAGCAATGGCTTTAGCACTTGTGGGCGAAGCAACGGCTTCGCAGTCGCTGATTGAGGAGCTTGAACAGAAATATCCGAAAGACACAAAGGTGAACCAACTTTGGATTCCCGAAATCAAGGCTGCACTCGAACTCCGTAAGGGTAATGCACAAGACGCGCTCGATCTTCTGGAGCCTGCCGCGCGCTTCGAGCCTGCCGCCATTTTCTGGTTGCAAACGCTGAGATGCATGGCCTACCTAAAATTGAGACAAGGGGCTGAAGCCGCTCGCGAAGCGCAAAAGATACTAGACCACCGCGGCGAAGCAACCCTCTCGCTATTGTGGCCTCTTGCTCACTTATCACTTGCGCGTGCGTTAGAGATGCAGGGCGACTCAACTCAGGCGCGTAAAGCTTATGAGAGCTTCTTCGCATTGTGGAAAGATGCTGATGTCGATGTTCCGATTCTCGTTGAAGCAAAGAAGCGGTATGAAAAGTTGAAGTGACCCCACCCAGTGCAAGAACGAACCTGAGATTTCTAAAACTTGAAGGAGTGAAAAACTATGCCCCCAACTAAATTGGCCCACGTCGTGTATATGACGAGACGTTTTGATGAAATGGTCGATTGGTACCAAAAAGTTTTCGAAGCAAAAGTGCAATACCAAAATAGTGTAATTGCCTTTCTCATTTACGACGACGAGCATCACCGATTTGCAATCGCCAACATGTCTGTCCTTAGGCCCGATGGTGTCGAGATGGATGCGAACTCCCAGGTCGGAGTCAATCACGTTGGATACACTTTCGCGAATGCCGCAGAACTCCTCGAGACGTATGACCGTCTCAAGCAGGCTTGCATTACACCCTATTGGCGCATACACCATGGGATAACGCTGTCGGTTTATTACCGAGATCCGGACGGTAATCGAATGGAGTTTCAAGTTGATTGTTGTGCAAACGCAGCTGAAGCTCACTCATTCATGCACAGTGATGCGTTTGCGGCGAATCCCATCGGTGTTGAGGTTGATTTCGATGTATTGCTGGAGAAATACAAAGCGGGGTTCCGGTGGAGACCCTCCTCATTCAGCCAGAAGGTCCAGTCTCACCAATTCCAAATCTTCATGGCATGAACTGAGATTACGATGTCCGATAAGCTTCAGCTTGTCGGTCTCGTAAGATCGGTTCTTTTAAAACATGCGAATTTAACCCTTAACCGACAAGCTGAAGCTTATCGGACATCCCCAAAAAAAATTGAGTCAAATTTCTTCCTGGCGGTGTCTTGTCTACAGGGGAGAAAAACGACTGCGCCGTTAAGAAAAGTGGAACCGCAGCGTTAACAAAAGTGAAACGTAAATAGTCTTTCCTATAGATACTGACTAGAAATTTACCAAAGGGGAAACGTAATGTTGAAGGTACACGCCAAGAATCTGGAGACTGTAACGGTTCTCTACCTGGAGGGACGGATTGTGACTGGTGAAACTGAACCTCTGCAAAACGGTATGCCTTACCTCGAAGGAAAGCGAGAAGTCATCCTCGATTTGACGCGAGTAACTACGGTTGACGCTCATGGGCTGGGAGTCTTGTTGCAGTTGCGTGAGCAGGCCTTAGTAAATGGCGCCCGCTTGAAACTCATGAATGTTAGTAACCCAATACACCAGGTGTTGGAAATCACGCACCTCGACTCCGTGTTTCCGACTGTGACTGGTGTGGAATTCTTTCCAATTGTTTCAATTAATCGTCGGGCACCAGTCGCCGCGTAGCTGCGAGGTGTGAGTGCTAGAGGGTGGGTTCGCAACTCACTAGTGAACCTCGCCCCAAACTCTTGGCCCCGTCCGTCATACCCATCCCGACAAAAATTGGCCACTCACCACCTGCTACCCGCGGGTGGTACTGACCTCATGCCGCAGGATAAGATGAGCAAGCTCGTCTTCGTCCAGCTAAACTAAACCAAGAAATAATTTTGGAGCCGTGAAGAGTGGTTAAGCCTCCCACTCGTCGTGAGCAAAATGAATCGTCGAGATTTCAATCTAGGTCTGCTGGTTGCCATGCCGGCGATCGCTTTCCGATTGCCGCAACTCACTTCACAACTTCACGTCGACGGCCGCCGCGTGAATGCACACCTCGAAGAACTCGCGCGGTTTGGTAAGACTGCGGACGGTGGAACAAATCGTGTTGCCTACACTGACCTTGATTTGCAAGCGCGTCAGTACGTGATGAAGTTGATGCGCGACGCCAGGCTGGAAGTCAGTGTCGACGTTGCGGGAAACATCAAAGGACGTCGCTTAGGAAATGATGCTCGGTTGAAAACGCTCATGATTGGATCGCATATTGATTCTGTTCCGCAGGGAGGAAGTTATGACGGACAAGTGGGCTCGATCGGAGCGATCGAAGTCGCGCAGACCCTTTCCGAAAACAACGTGCAATTGAGACACCCTTTAGAAGTTGTGATCTTTCAGAATGAGGAGGGTGGAACGATCGGGAGCGCCGCAATTTCAAGAGGACTGACTGACAAGGATCTGGAGATCGTAACCAACAGCAAAAAGACAATTCGCGAAGGAATCAAATTCATTGGCGGTGATCCCGACGCCCTCGCGAGCGTCGTACGAAAGAAAGGTGACCTGGCTGGTTATCTCGAGTTGCATATCGAGCAAGGCGGCATTCTTTACTCCGAGAAGATTGACATTGGAGTCGTCGAAGGAATCGTTGGCATCGGCTGGTGGGAAGTGATAATCGAGGGATTTGCAAATCACGCCGGAACGACGCCAATGAACCAGCGTCACGATGCGCTGCTTGCGACCGCAAAATACATCGAGGCGGTGAATCGCATCGTCACTTCATTACCCGGTCGTCAGGTGGGAACGGTCGGACGGATTCAAGCGAACCCGGGCGCATTCAATGTTATTCCAGGGAGGGTCACTACGACTCTGGAACTTCGAGACCTGGACGCCGCAAAGGTGAGTCTGCTCTTCGAAAAGATTCAAACAGCAGTAACTCAGATCGAGGCTGCTACCGGAACAAGGTTCGAGTTTAAGCAGGTCAATCGATCTCAGCCTGCGCTCACCGATGAACGCTTTCGCAGGGCAATAGACGAGGCAGCTAAGAATCTCGGGCTTACGACGAAACTGATGCCCAGCGGCGCCGGACACGATGCACAGGAAATTGCGGAGCTCTGTCCAATCGGGATGGTGTTCATTCCCAGTCGTGATGGAATCAGTCACAGCCCACGCGAATTTTCTAAAGCAGAAGACATTACAAATGGCGTGAATGTTTTGCTGCATTCACTCATGAAACTAGATGCGATGACCTGAAGTTGTTACCTAAACTTATCCGTTGACTCAACAAGTGCTGATGCAATACCGGGTTCTGTCGCGGCATGTCCGGCATCGGCGATGATCCTGAGTTCTGCTTCCGGCCATGCGTTATGAAGGTCCCACGCACTCATGACTGGGCAGACAATGTCATAACGTCCATGCACGATAACTGCTGGAATGTGTCGAATGCGATCGATGTTTTCCATGAGGTAATTGTCAGTATCAAAAAAGCAGTTATTCACGAAGTAATGGCATTCGATTCTCGCCAGGGCAAGGGCCATCTCAGGTTCACCAAAGTCTTCGATAATCTTCTTATCTGGAAACAGTTTCAGCGCGCTCGCTTCCCACGTTGACCATGCCTGCGCCGCCTCGAGTTTGACGGAAGTATCATCACTTGTGAGTCGGCGATAATAGGAATTGATCATGTCTCCACGCTCGGCCGGTGGAATGATGCGCACATATTGTTCCCATGTCTCAGGGAAGATAGCGCTCGCACCCAGGATGTCCTCATAAAGCCATTGGATCTCCTTTGGACGACAAAGAAAAATGCCACGCAGTACAAGGGCGTTCACGCGATCAGGATGAGTCTCTGCATAAGCGAGTGATAGCGTACTGCCCCACGAACCTCCGAACACGAGCCATTTCTCAATCCCAAAATGTTCCCGCAGTTTCTCGATGTCCTCTACGAGATGCCAGGTCGTGTTTTCTTCAAGCGACGCGTGAGGCTTGCTCTTACCTGCACCTCGTTGATCAAAGAGGATTACTCGATAAGTTTCTGGATCAAAAAATCGACGATAATCCGGAGTCAATCCAGCGCCTGGACCACCGTGCAAAAACACAGCTGGCTTCCCGTTTGGATTACCGCATTGCTCAAAATAGAGTTCATGAACAGGCGAGACCCTTAGGTATCCGCTGTCGTAAGGTTTTATCTCGTCATAAAGGTTTTTGCGTCTTGTCATAGGTTGGTGATTATCCGGGCAACGCGACCGCCTAAGCAAATGCGCCCTTGGAGTGCGGTGCCCCCGCACCGCTTTGGTAAAAATGCTTCTCCTAATACTCGGTTGCTTGCGCGAAGAAGATCCACAGCGACAAGACGGATCGCAGAGCCGAGAGTGTTTACCAAAGCGGTGCAGGGGCACCGCACTCCAGGGAGTTTAGTATCAATCGCTCGACTGCTGCAGGTGAAAAGTATTTGGCAACGTGTTCGTGGCCGGCATCGGACAATCGTTGCCAGAGTTCAGGATTTGTATAGGCATCGACCACAAACCTCGCGAAGTCTTCGGGTGTGTTGGCCAACAGAACCTGGTTACCGTGATCAAACTGCATCCCTTCTGCTCCAACGTCGGTTGTTACGACCGGCACTCCATACGAGAGCGCGTCACCAATTTTCCCTTTTACTCCGGCACCAAACCGTAGCGGCGCTACAAACAAGCGAG
>DATEXA010000292.1:0-9932 GCA_035257465.1 Pyrinomonadaceae bacterium
GTATTAGCCCCGCCGTTCTAAGTCCGAATCGGCGTAATCTGCGGATGATCGTTCTTTCCTCTCTGTGAGAGATAACTCATGATTGCGAAGATACTCTTAACTATCTTGTCTATTGTAACGATTGTGGCCGTGACCAGCTTCAGTCAGACAAGTCAGTCACAAACTCCTTCTACCCAAACCAAGACAATTGCCGAACGCCTGGGTTACCCCGCTGACGCGAAGTTACTGATCGTCCACGCAGATGATCTCGGCGTGGCTCATTCAGTCAACGAAGCATCGATCAAGGCGTTCGCGACCGGTCTTGTGAAATCGGGCAGCATTATGATTCCGTGTTCCTGGGTTCCTGAGATTGCCGCGTATGCGAAAGCCAATCCGCAAGCCGACCTGGGCTTACACCTGACACTGACTAGCGAGTGGAAGAATTATCGTTGGGGACCATTGTCACCTGGCGATCGTGTGTCATCACTGTTGGATGAAAGTGGTTACCTTTATTTGACTGAAAGTGAGGCCGCAGCTCATGCCAGGGTTAGTGAAGTTGAAACAGAAATACGAACACAGATCGATCGAGCCGCGAGACTGGGAATAAAACCGACGCACCTCGATTCTCACATGGGCACTTTGTATCAAAGCAAAGAACTGTTCGCGCTGTTTCTCAAGGTGGCGAGAGAAAACAAGCTTCCGGTGAGAATGTCGAAAGAATGGTTTACTCGACTACCTTACTTGCCCGGGTTATTGCAACCCGACGACGTCGTGCTGGACCACATTGATAGTATTGACACGTCGGTAGCAAGCGACGGCTGGGCTAAGTATTACACGGAGGCAATAAAGAATTTGCGACCTGGAGTCACTGAGTTTGTCGTACACATCGCTTTTGACGATGCGGAGATGAAGGCCATCTCCCTCGATCATCCAAACTGGGGAGCGGCGTGGAGAGAACGTGACTTCCAGTTCTTAACAAGCGATGCCTTCCGCAAATTGCTTGATGAGAATAACGTCAAACTAATCACCTGGCGTGACCTCCGTAAGGTTCAGTATGGCGAATGAGCAACCTGCTTTCTGGGTAGCTCCTCAATCAGAGTTTCAGTCAACGTCTCGCCAAATCTTCGCGAGAATGAGATCACTTCAAAGATGAAAACACTAAAACTGTTCGCCTTGGGAGTCTTCGTCGCTTTTGCCCCGCTTATAACTGCCCAACAGTCGCGCATGACATACCAGCATAACCTGATGCCTATACCGTCGTCTGTTCAGTTTCTCGACGGGCGATTGAATGTGACCAGCACGTTCCAAGTCGCAACTACTGGCGTTTCTGACGCGAGGTTGCAGTCAGCCGTGGGTCGCTTTCTCAATCGTCTTCAAGGTAGAACGGGGTTGACTCTAGCAACCGGGCTCGCAACGAGTGCGGCAACTGCAGGTTTGGAGATTCAATGCGCGAGCGCCGGACAAGGCATTCCTTCTTTGGACGAAGACGAGAGCTATCAACTTGAGGTTGCCGATCAGAAAGTGCGACTCACTGCGCCAACAGTGGTGGGCGCTCTTCGAGGCTTGGAGACATTGCTTCAATTGTTGTCAGCTGATCGAGATGGCTACTTCTTTCCAGCAGTCAGGATTCAAGACCAACCACGTTTTCGTTGGCGTGGTTTGCTAATCGATGTTGGCAGGCATTACCAACCGCCCGAGGTGTTAAAAAGAAATCTTGATGCGATGGCGGCGGTAAAGCTGAATGTATTTCATTGGCACCTTACTGAAGACCAGGGCTTTAGAGTTGAGAGTAAGAAGTTTCCAAGGTTGCATCAGTTGGGGTCGGATGGTCTCTATTACACTCAGGATCAAATCCGGGAGATCATCGACTACGCGCGCGAACGAGGTATTCGTGTAGTTCCGGAGTTTGATATCCCGGGACACAGTACCAGCTGGTTGGTTGGACACCCCGAACTTGGTAGTGCTCCCGGTCCTTACACAATTGAGCGTGGTGCTGGAATTTTTGAACCTGCGTTGGATCCCACACGAGAGGAAGTTTACAAGTTTCTTGACGTCTTCCTGGGCGAGATGGCTTCGCTTTTTCCTGATGCCTACATGCACATTGGTGGAGATGAGAACCAAGGAAAGCAGTGGGATCGAAATCCAAAGATCCAGGCTTTCATGAAGGAGAAAGGAATCAAGGACAACCACGCGCTACAGGCTTACTTCAATAACCGAGTACTCAAGATTCTCGAGAGACACAAAAAGAAAATGATTGGGTGGGACGAGATTCTTCAGCCGGAGTTACCAAAGAATGCTGTCATTCATTCGTGGCGTGGACCTGCGGCACTGGCCGATGCAGCCAGGAAAGGATACGACGGCATTCTTTCGAATGGTTACTACATCGACCTCAGTTATCCGACGTCACAGCACTATGTTGTCGATCCGATTCCTGCCGATACGACGCTTAGTCCTGATGAGCAGAAACATATTCTGGGTGGTGAAGCAACGATGTGGAGTGAGTGGGTTTCGCCTGAGACTATAGATTCACGTATCTGGCCGCGAACGACCGCAATTGCTGAACGGCTTTGGTCGCCAAGGTCCGTGAGAGACGTTGATGACATGTATCGACGGCTGGCGGTGATTAGTCTTCAGTTGGAAGAGTTGGGCTTAACTCACGAAAGAAATGTCGATGTGCTGCTACGACGCATGGCCGGAAATCAAGAGATTGCACCGCTGAAGTTACTTGCTTCACTTGTTGAACCGGTGAAGGAGTATCGTCGCGGTCAACAAAGACCGGCAACAATGCTTACTCCGTTAACAGGCTTGGTGGATGCTGCCAGACCAGACAGCGCTCCGTCTCGTCAATTTGCCGGAGTGGTTGATGGTTTTATTGCTGACGCGCCACGATTTCAATTGAACGCAACTTTTTTGCGGTTAACGCTGACCGAATGGCGCGACGCAGAACCATCACTGGCTGTCCTCATAGATAGATCACCAGCGCTTCGTGAGACCAAACCACTGGCTGGCGATCTCGGTAACCTGGGGACCATTGGACTTGAGGCTTTGTCGTATATCGTCGGAAAGGTCACTCCGCCTAACGGTTGGAGAACAGCAAGACTTGCGAGTCTTCAGGAAATAGCCAAACCAAAAGCGGCGCTGGAATTTCCGGTTGTTGAGAGCGTTAAGAAACTCGTAGTTGCCGCAGACGAGTTAGATGGATTAAGTACGATGTCTGCGCTTGAGTGGAAAAAACGGATCGATGAACTGGCGAAGTCTTCAGGTAAATAGTTTAAGTTATTTTTGGAAGACAAGATTGTCTACAGCAACGGTTCCACTCTGTGGCGTACACTGATTGCAGTAGGTGCTGATGCTTACTGCGGTTAAGTTCTTTAGCACATCTTTAGTGCTTACTTTGTCCTGCACCCATGAAGGTTGTTGTAGATTCTTGAGCGGAATCACATAAGTGTTGAGGCCAGGTTTTATTCTCAGAGCGATTTGAGGAAAACCTGCATCCAGTTTTACACCGTGTCCGTGACTAATGAATTCCACTCGAACAGAGTCTACGCCAGTCACGTAAAGCTGAAGAGACAGACTTTTATAACCACTCATATCATCGGCAGCGGTTTGACGGTTTTCGGCAGGATGTCCTTGAATTTCAAGTGTAACGTTAGCCCATTGATTGGGTCCCAGCAGCGTGTAATCAAAGGAAGCGAAGTGATTTTTCTCATCGCCTTTGGCTCTGGCAATTTCAGGAGCGCCGGGTGAAGCATTGGCCTGGCCCTTGAACTGAACCGGAGTGGATTCTTGTCCAGTGAAAAGCTGAATTAGGCCGCCGTTATTACTAACCACTCTACCATTCTCAAATCTCTCAAAGTCCGCATACACGAACTTGCTTTCATCACCAGCGTTTGACTGAGTTTGTGGGGTCGGTTGCTGGCCCAGTTTGGCAGCCGCAGACCACCCAGATGTTCCGATTACTAGCCCGAACAAAATGAAACTAATCGTAGTAAATTTAAGGCTCATTATGTTTTCTCCTTTGGCAAAGAGGTAAGAGAGGTCCCACGTAAAGCAATTAATGCACCGCCTATTGTGCACTACATGTCAACCCATGTATGTGCGGTAAAACAATGGTATTAGGGTGACCAGCGATCGGCTGCGCTTGAGAATCGACGTCTTGACGCTTTCGGTTCAAGGCCTTACTCTCAGCGCTTGAAGAGTCAACTCTAGTCAACCACACAGTCACAACCAGCACTACTAATAATCCGGAGTGAGTTAGATCCGGTCTTCTCTTGATTGGACAAAACCTTGCGACGAATAAATCTCAAGAAGGCGAACGTCGCACGATCAGATACGATCCGCTACATCAATCGACAGATAGTGCTCAATTATGTTCGCGAAAAGGAGCCCATCTCAAGGGCAGAGATTTCGCATGAAACTGCGCTTCAACGTTCAACCGTTTCACTGATCGTCGAGGAACTTAAGAACCAGGGTCTCGTCTACGAAATTGAAGGTGAATCTACTGGTGGCAGGCCGCCGACTCTCCTCAAACTGCGAGCAGCCGGATGTATCGCTATCGGTGTCGACATCGGAACAGCACAGACGACGGTTGCAACGGGTGATCTAGTTGGTCGTGTGCTGCGTCGCGAAGCTTTTCCCACTGATCCTGATTTGAAAATTACTTTTCAACGAATAGTAACTGCCATTCAAAACTTCATTGTGAGCGAACCTGCTATTGAAGGGATTGGTATCAGCCTACCGGGGCTTGTCGATGCTGAGACCGGCACCGCGTTGTTTATTCCGCATTTCAAATGGCGTGATTGGTCCATCGCTGACGAACTCGCGAGAGCCACCGGCATGCCGGTAAGCGTAGACAACGACGCGAACGCCGCGGCATTGGCTGAGCTGTGGCTTGGACGTCCTGAAATTCGCGACGTCCGGGACTTCATACTTGTGCTCGTGGAGGAAGGACTAGGTACCGGAATAATATTCGACGGTCAGGTTTATCACGGAATGGTTGGCGGCGCAGGTGAGTTCGGTCACATGACGATTGGAAAAGGCGCCCCCGTTGCTTGTGCTGCCGGCAGTGATGAATGCTGGGAGGCGTTTGCCTCCGAGCGCGCGGCGCTCGCTCGTTATTCGAAGCTACAGTCTTCCACGAGTGAAGACATCACGTTTACTCAACTCATCGATATAGCATTCAAGGGAAACGAAGCTGCGAAGTCAGCACTTGTTGAGACTGCTTACTATCTTGGCTTGGGAATTTCTAACCTTACGAAAGGACTCAGTCCGGAAGCTGTAATCCTTGGCGGAGAGATTGCTCGAGCGTGGCCGTTGATCGCTGATGAACTTCACAACGCGATTGCCCAGAACAGTATTTGTCGAGGCTTACCTTCCTCAGTCGCGTTTGCGTCGACGTTGGGTTCAGACACGCGTCTGCTGGGCGCGCTGAGTTTAGTTTTAGCAGGAAAGTTTGCATCGGTAATGCCTGGGTGACATCCAGAAATTAGGACGACTCCCAAATTTTCCGATGGAAATCGTTTTCAGCGATCAAATGAGGAAGGAGTCCAGTGCTCTTATTTATTGGGTGTTACCGTTAACAGGACTCTCGTGCGGGGTGCCGACATCTCTCGGCACTCGCATTGCCTAGTCAAAAATTGGACTCTGCAACAGTCTGGTCTGTACCAAGCACCAAACAGAAATCTTTGAATAGTATTTCAAAAAACATCTTGACAAAGAGTTTTGCTGGTAGTACTAAGGCTTTTGTCTGGTCTTGCAACAAACCCAAAAGTTCTAATTTTCAGTTTGAGTCACTGCTTTAGTTAGCGAGAGGCTGCCCTTACCTTGGTTCTGTAATACGCTCCACAGCCTCTGTTTTCAGTTCTTCCGGAATTTCAGTTAGGTAGTCCTACATCTGCTCTAGTGATTGAATTCATCAGCTGTTCAAGTTCTTTCCGCTCGTACGAGACGGAAAGGGAGGTAGCTAAGAACATGTATCCAAGCAGTCGTCGCAATAACTCCCATTCAGTACTACAACTCATTTGCATGGCTATTTGTCTGGTAATCGTTGCCAGTGCGCACACGGTGTTTGGCCAAACCACCGGTAGCGCCACCTTGCGTGGAACCGTTAAGGATCCGCAGGGCGCAATTATTAACAAGGCAACTGTGACGGTCACAAATGACCGAACGAAAGACGAGAGAAAGACGGTCACTAACGATGACGGATCGTACGTCTTCGCTGCTTTGACGCCAGGCGAATACACCCTGCGGGTGGAGGCTCCCGGCTTCAAGGCCGTTGAGACGCACGTGATGGTGGAGACGAGTACCACGCGCGCCCTCGACATCACGGCCGAAATTGGTCAGCCAACCGAGACAGTAACGATCACGACCGGCATTGATCAACTTCAAACCGAAACCGGTGCAAGAGAGAATGTGATCAGCTCGAGCCAGATTGATAACCTCTCGATCATTAGCCGCAGTTCACTTGAGCTGTTACGAATTCTTCCGGGTGTAGTAGCTCCAGACGCTACATCCCTTGAACAGGTTGGCTTTGGGAGCGGCGCCAATGCGAACAGTCAGTATCACGTTAACGGTCTGCGCGGTGAACAGAACAATGTACAGATTGATGGCGCGCGCATGATTGACTTTGGTTCCAATAACGGAACTGTCATCACTGCAAATCCGGATATGGTCCAGGAAGTTAAAGTCCAGACCAGCAATTACGCTGCAGAGCACGGCAGCAGCGCTGTGCAGATCAGCGCGACCACTAAAGGTGGAAGTCATGACTTTCATGGCTCGGTGTATGACTACTTGCGCAACTATAACTTTCAAGCCAACGATCGCTCGAATAGCATCAATGGTGTAAAGCGACCATTGAGTAAGTACAACTATCCCGGCGGTAACATTGGTGGTCCCGTTATATTCCCCGGAACGAATTTCAATAAGAATCGCGACAAGCTCTTCTTCTTCTTTGGATTTGAGTACTACTACCAGCGAGTGGACGAAGGCTCGTCGCTCTTTAACGTACCTACTCTGAAGCAGCGCCAGGGTGACTTCAGCGGCACCAACGTCAATATTCCCGCCAGCTGCGGCGGTAGCGGACCAGCCCCCGGCGGAAACCTGCTTCCTTGCAAAAACAACCTTGGCGCGGCCCTGCTTAATCTTTATCCCCTGCCGAATTTCTCCGATGCTGCCGGACATAATTACGTGTACAGCGTTCTGAGGCCAAATGATCGAAACCAGACTCAAATGCGTTTCGACTACAACATCAGCGACAAAACGAAGCTCTACGTCAAGCTGGCACGCGAATACGAAGAACAGGGGTTCCCGCGAGGCCTCTGGTGGGATTCGGCGTCGTATGAACTCCCGGGTAAGCTGACCAGTACAAACACTGGTAAGTCCGTGGTTGTGAATTTGACCAATATCATCAATCCCACGATGACGAATGAGGTTTTGTTTGCCGGAAGCAAGCTGGGTCTTTACTACGATTTTAAAGATCCCAGCAAGGTAACCTACGCGGGATTAGGGTTGACCGCTGCTGACAAGGTCGGTTTTCAGGGCAAGGCTAATTCAGGCGTGTGCAATAACTGCGGTGGAGTAAATTTCGTTGGTAACAATCAGTATGTGCCGATCAGCGTTCTGACCTGGGGGCAAGGCGAGCTCTTTTCGGCGTATGGATTTCCAATCTCTTCACCTTATAGCAGTTACTCCGTGACTGATAATTTATCCAAAGTTTATAACACCCACACGCTGAAGTTTGGCGGGTTCTTCGAGCAGGCCAACAAAATTCAGCAATCCAACCACGATACAGACATAATCACGGCCCAGTGGGGCCAGTCTAACGCCACCGGTAACAATTTTGGAGACTTGTACACCGGGAATCCTATTGAGTTCACGCAAGCAACAGATCGACCGAAGGATTTCTTCCGCTATTACAACTATGAGGGCTACGCTCAGGACAGTTGGAAGGTCCGGCCGAACGTTACAATAGAAGCCGGGTTGCGAATCGGGTACTTCCCACAGAACTTCGAGCGAAACGGGTTGGGTGTGTTGTTTGATCCCTCTAGTTACAACAAGAACCAGGGAATCTTCCTGGGTAAAGACAGGACCACCCCGAATGGATTTAAGCTCGCGGCTACCGGTCAGATTCCTAAGGGTGTGCTAGACAATCCGGGTATTTCATGGATGCCGCGCTTGAATGCTGCTTGGGACATTGGTGGTAAGGGCGATTGGGTGATTCGTGCTGGCGCTGGTCTTTTCTACACTCGCGTTCAGGGAAACTATGACTACTACTCCAGTGGTCAGATGCCCAATACCTATTCCGCAACAGTTGATACGCCCTGGAATAGTGTGAACGGTTCTAATGGCCTCAATTTCAACAACTTGAGCCAGATTGACCCGTTTGCCTTTGCGAACGTCAATGTGAGTTCAAGGGACCTCAAGTCAAATGAAGTCCCACGTGTTGCGAACATGAGTCTCACGGTAGAGAAGCGCTTACCTGGTAATAACATTCTGTCGGTTGCTTATGTGGGTACTCAGGGTAGGCATCTGCCGCAACAACGATCTGTAAACATAATCCCTATAGGTACATTGCTGAGTGGGTCGATTCCCCTGAGTTCCCCAGTATGTGTCGGCGGCACGGGCGCCGCTTGTACTGGTGGGACGAACTACACACACATTGATCTGTCAGTACCGGCACAGCGAGCCGCACTTGATTCTTCTGTTTTGAAGACCTACAGGCCGTTCTCCGCGTACAATACAGTCGGTCTGTACCAGTTTACGGGAACCTCAACCTATCACTCGCTGCAGGCGACACTGAGCCATCAATCGGGCAAGAACCTGCAGTACTTCTTAACCTATACGTTCGCTAAAGGACTAGGTACGGTCGCTACAAACGAGACCGACGGATCAGCATGGGCCGATCCAATTGACACGCGTGGCAGAAGTTGGGGTGTCCTGCCCTTCGATCGCACGCATGTATTTAACGCGTCGTACAACTACAGTCTGCCCAAGTTTGCACGCGGGGATTTCGACAACACGTTCACTCGCGCTGTGCTCAATGGCTGGCAGATGTCGGGCATTACAACATTCCAGAGTGGTACCCCGATTCGTCTGCGATTTAGTGGCGATATAAACCAAGCCGGTCAGGCCGTAGCATGGTTCGGTAGCGATGCGTTCAATGTTCAAGGCCAGAGCGTCGGAGCCGTCACGCCTCAATATCTTGGTAATCCTTCTGTGTCAGGTGGCGGAAAAGTTGGAGAGAAGTTGTTTGATCTCAGTCAGCTGAAGATTCCAACTTTCCCGAACACAGGGCCGTCTCAGCCTCCGTTCTATCTGAAAGCTCCGAGCCGGAGTAACTTCGACGTTTCATTCTTCAAGAACTTCAATTTCAGTGAGTCGAAGAAGTTCCAGTTCCGAACCGGATTCTTCAACATCTTCAACCAGGCCTATCCGACACAGATCAACAATACCGCAGGTTTGGGTGGGAGTGACATCTATCTAAAACTCGACACGGTCTGCAATGGTAAGGTTACCGTTCCAACCGGAAACGGAACCAATACAGCCAGTGTTTGCGATCCGGCGCAAGGCTTTTCATACACGCAGGAAACGAAAGACAACTTTGGTAAGATCACGAATAAGCACGGTCGCCGAATAGTGGAATTCGCGTTCAAGTTCTACTTCTAAGCACAACGGCTCAGAGGTAGGTGCCTTACATCCGGCGCGAGTGGCGACTAATCGCCGCTCGCGCCGGTTGCATTTTGGGTCAAAGGCTTAGCATTGACTGACCACTGCAACGAAGAGTAGGTGCAGCCTATTTTCATCGGGTTCTTCTCCCTAGCGACCAGAGTCGCTTCGTTCCTGATCTCTAATGGTGCTACCGAAGAGAGCAAGACGTTGTCCGTTTGTTACGCAACGAGGCATATAGGCCGCAACCAAATAGCGCGTCTAACCAACGGCTTTGCAGCCTGATGTGA
>DATEXA010000293.1:0-17222 GCA_035257465.1 Pyrinomonadaceae bacterium
CTCACGTAGTTAGTTGCTCAAAATCGTAAGAACCCTCCTTGACAGTCGGGCTACTGCCCCGAGCATTGAAGTATTCTTTATCTCAAATCGCCAAAGGCATGCTGAAGTAGAACGCTGACCGTGATCGCTGCCGTCTCAGCACGTAATATCCGACCGCCAAGTGTGACGATACGCCAACCCGAGTCCGAGGCTGCTTTGATTTCATCGTTTGCCCAGCCACCTTCAGATCCAACTAACGCAGTCACAGATGTGCGATATGCTTTAGCTTGTCGCCCTTGGGCAACTGAATCAACAATCACTTCCTCAAGTGGTCTTCCTTCGCGTTCTGAAAACATTACTCGAAGCGAGTTGTCTGCGGCTGTAATTACTTCTGCGAACTCCGCCGGCATATCGACATGAGGAACTCGTGCCCGACCGCACTGTTTTGCTGCCTCAAGGACAATACGCCGCCAACGGTTTACACGTTTTTCGGCGTCCGACGCATCACGCAAATGAATGTCGGCGTGACGCGTCATTACAGGAACGATGCGTGTGATTCCTAATTCAGTCGCTTTCTGCACGACGAGATCAAACTTATCACCCTTCAACAATGCAACTGCCAGAGTCAGATCCAGTGGTGATTCGGGATGTGTCGGTGCGACCTGTTCGCATTCGTCGAGCGTTACTTCGTCACGCTTCCAACCGGAAACCATGCAGCGAAATTCTTTTCCTGCCCCATCGAAGACATAAACTTCGTCCCCTTGCTTGAGACGGAGTACGTCGCGAAGATGTTTTGCTTCATCGGACGTTAACGTCACTGTCTGTTGCTTGAATGCGTCAGGCGGCGCAAAGAATCTTCGTCGAGACATCTTCTGCAAGGTTGCTCACACAACACTACAAATCCATTCACCATCGCGCGTCACTTCGACTTCTGATACCGCGAGTGCTCGCAGTTGATCCAGCACTGCTTCTTCCTGTGTCTCAAGGATTCCCGACAGTATCAATTTCCCGCAGGTCAGGCTGAGCATTGTCCGGAGCATGGGTGTGATGACGTCTGCGGTCAAATTCGCGCACACCAGATCGGCAGACGGAGTGGTTTCATCTACAGAGCCGGCCCGAAAATCAATTCGCCCGGCAACTTCGTTTGACTGCGCATTTGCTTGAGCGATCTCGATTGCCTCTTCATCAGTGTCGCAGGCTTCGATGCGTGCATCGGGAAAAAGCTTTGCAGCGGCAATGGCGAGTATTCCAGTTCCTGTTCCAACGTCCAGGAAACTACCGCCTACAAAATGTTTCTCTATAGCTGCCAGACAGAGCCTCGTGGTTTCATGAGTGCCGGTGCCAAAGGCCATTCCCGGTTCGATGCGAATCACTATTTCGTTTGTCGTCTGCTTAAGTTCACTCCATGGAGGTGCGATTATGAAACGGCCAACAACCGTCGGTTGCCAGTTCTCCTTCCACTCTTCGAGCCAGTCGCGATTAGCAAGCTGCTCGACAGTCATCTCCCGAACCGACGAGGATGGCAGGTTGTATATTCGTAACGCTTCGATAAGTTCTGACCTGACATCTTCACGATTTGGAACAGTCTGGAAATAGCCAGTTACTCGCAGCAGCCCGCCCTGTGGTTCGTTCGTTTGCGTTCCGAGCGCACCTGCTTCCATCAACGCATACTCAACTGCTTCACGCGCAGACGGTTCAAGTTCAACATTCAGGAGATGCCAGGAGTTTTCTCGCACGGGGACTACCAGTCACACTAACCCAAACCCATTTCATCCAGCAGCGCATCTCTATTCCGCCAGTCTTCTTCAACTTTGACGAAGAGTTCGAGATGAACTTGATGGCCTATGAGGTGTTCGATGTCTTGCCGGGCACGAATCCCTATCTCTTTCAAACTACTCGCGCCCTTGCCGATCACAATCTTTTTCTGCGAGGTTCTTTCGACGACGATAACGCAGGAGATTCGTGTGAAATCTTCGCGCACTTCTTCGAAGCGTTCAGTTAGAACGGCAGTCACGTAGGGAATCTCATCTCCCATTCTTTGCAGAAGTTTCTCCCGAACAATCTCCGCTACGAGAACACGCAGCGACTGATCGGTTAACTCATCCTCTGAAAAGATCGGATCGCCCGCGGGCAGGTGACGCAGACAACTATCGAGCAAGACATCCGTCATCTCATCTTTCAATGCAGAGATCGGAACAATTTCGCGCCAGTCGTACTGTTCGCGGTACCAGTCTATTAGTGGCAAGAGAGCAGCTTTGTCCTCGAGCTTGTCGATCTTATTGAGAAGCAGCAGAGCAGGCTTCTCCGAACGTTTGATTAGATCCAGTACAAACCGATCCCCTTGGCCTGTCGATACTGAGGCATCACGCAACAAGCACACGAGGTCGACACCAAGAAGTGCATCCTGGACTGTCGCCATCATGCGCCGGTTTAGTGCGTAACCTGGTTGGTGAACGCCGGGTGTATCCACTAACACAATCTGCCCCTCGGGTTTGGTGATAACGCCCTGAATCTTGAATCGAGTGGTTTGTGGTTTGTTGGAGACGGCGGCGATCTTCTGGCCAACAAGGCGATTTAGTAAGGTTGACTTGCCGGCGTTCGGGCGGCCGACAAGGGCAACGTAACCGCTGTGGTAGGTATTTGGTTCTGAATTGGACACGCTGGTTGGTATTGTCAAGAGACTTGAGCCAGGTAGCAAGTGCAGTCGCGCAGGCCGGCTTGGCGGCCAAAGACAAAAGCTGAAATTCAAACTCTGACGTTACCCTGTTTGCGGCTAACTAATTACCTTGGCCAGCGAAGATCTGGACCAAATTGACCAACGTCTCAGTCGTCTTTTCCAATCCACGTCTCGAGTTGAACTCCAACTTGCCATGAAAGTTCGCACCACCGGTAAACAAGTTCGGAGTAGGCAAACCTCTGAAGGTCAAGTTAGCGCCATCTGTGCCGCCACGAATCGGTTTGATGTAGGGTTTAAGACCGGCTCGCTTCGACGCCTCCATCGCGTTATCAGTGAGCTCCGGAAAATCTTTTAGCACTTCTTTCATATTCTTGTAGTTCTCTTTGATTTCGATTGAGATCTTCACGTCTGGAAACTTTGCTTGAGTTTGAGACGCCATGTCGCGCAGCAGTTTCTCCTTGGCATTCAGACCACTCAGATCAAAATCGCGCAACAGAATCTTTAAAGACGACTTTTCGACTTCAATGGAGCCAGTGTATGGATGTACAAAGCCAACGCGTTCTTCAGTGGTCTCAGGCAACATGTCATGTGGGAACTGGCTGAGGTAATCAGCGATGGCAAACAAGGAATTAACCATAATTCCTTTGGCAGTTCCCGGATGGGTGTTCCTTCCCTGGAAGGTGACAGTGGCGGTTTTGGCGCTCCAGGTTTCGTTGCTGATCTCGCCAAGCGTCTCGCCATCGACGGTGTAAGCGACTCCCGCCCCAAATCCCTTAACGTCAAACTTGTCGATGCCGCCGCCAACTTCTTCATCCGGCGTGAACGCGATAGCAAGTGATCCATGTTTGATTTGAGGATTCTGACGCAGGATATCGATCATCGTCATAATCTCGGCGCAACCTGATTTGTCGTCCGAACCCAGCAGCGTGGTTCCGTCGGCCGTAATGATGTCGTCGCCTATCATCTCCTTCAACACCGGATTCTTGGCTACAGTGATGACTTGCGAAGGATCCTTCGGCAAGACAATGTCACCGCCCTGGTAATTCTTGTGAATGATCGCATTGACGTTTTCTCCCGAGACTTCCGGCGACGTATCCATATGCGCGATGAAACCAACAACCGGAGCCTTGGAGTTGTCGGGCAGGTTGCCGGGGATCATTGCATACACAATTCCAAACTCACTCACGCGCACTGCCTCAGCGCCCAGTGCGCCTAACTCCTTCGCAAGAAGGTTAGCCAGATTAAGTTGCTTGCGTGTGCTTGGGACTGTCGTCTGATCTTCGGCAGATTGTGTGTCGATCTTCACGTAACGAAGAAAGCGATCCATTGCCGATTCAGTCGGAGGTTTTAGTTGTGATTGTGATTGCGCGCCAACTGCAGCCGCCAGACACAAAGCAAGTGCGAGAATTTGTTTCATTCAGAAGTACCTTTCACCGGAACTGTGGTTTGGGAGAAACGGATGATCAGCTAAATCGATGCCGAAAAGCAAAGCGCGCTGCCTGAATTGTAGTTATCTAATTGCTCTCCTCCACTCTTCACCACGTGCAACAAGTTCATCAAGCACCCGCTGCAACTCATCTCGCTTAGCATCCATTATTTCTTCGTTCGCGTCGCTGGGCACGCTGATACCAGGTGCAATGTCGACAAGTGTGCGCGTAAAGGGCAGCGGAATTTGTAGTCGATCCCAGCTATTTATAGTCCAACGCTTGTCGGGTGTTATCGTGAAAGGCAGGATCGGATTGCAAGTCTTCTTCGCCAGTAACAATGCCCCCATTTTAGCAACGTAGCGCGGGCCCTTTGGACCGTCGATCGTAAAGCCCGCCGGACAACCAGCGCGCATCAGTCTAACCATTTCAACAATCGCGCCGATGCCACCACGAGTGCTCGAACCGCGGACCGCTCCGTATCCAAAGCGTTGAATGAATCGGGCGATGTACTCGCCGTCAAAGCTTTGCGAAGTCATGATTACGATGCCGCGTTTTCGAAAGAAGTAAGTTCCCGGGAAGATTTGGTCATGCCAGAACGTGTAGATGGGAATTGAGCCATTGCTCCAAGCTGCCGCAAGATTCTCTGCGCCTTTGATGTCCCACCGAAGAGTACGACCAATAACGGAAATGAAAAAAAACATGGCGAGGTCTGCCGTCCTGATCAGCAATCGCTCCTTGAGGCTGTACTCAGTTAGGCTCCTAAACGAATATGCACGTTCAACGGAACTCTGCGTCCGGTCTCTTTGCGTTTGTGTTTTGCTTGCGAGATCCATCGAAGGTGCGACAAGTCTAGCAAAAACCCGAACGACCGCAGTAGAAGCCGACAACTCAGTAAATCGACGGTTCACCGGTCGGACGAGTCTTCCAGCGCTTGTGTATCCACAACCATTGATCCGGATAGCTTCTGATCTTGTCTTCCGTAATTAGCGAAAGTTTACTCGTGAGGTTACGAACGTCAGCTTCTTCGTCTCCGGTTGCTTCGAATGCAACCGGTGGAGAGATTTGGATAATAAACTTGCGCAGCTTTTCATCCCACGGGGCGAACATTGGCACGATTGGCGCTTTTGTGCGGAGCGCAAGTTTGGCAACCATAAAATTGGTCGCTGCCTGTACGCCAAAGAAATCAACGAAGATCGCTTCATCGTCGAGTGTATTGAGATCGGTGAGTACGCCTAGTGCTTCTCCCGAACGAAGAGCTTTGATCATTTGTCGTCCAGCCGACGATTTATCCAGAGTTTGGTTGCCCCAACGTGAACGAATCTGATCGACCAACTTTTCCACTTTCGGATTGTCGAGACGCCTGACGACAACGTTTAGCGTATCACCATGTAAAGACGAGCACAGTGGCAATAATTCCCAGGCACCAAGGTGTGCGGTGAAGAAGAGGACGCCTTTGTTCTCAGCCTTTAGCTTCTCGTAATGCTCCCGGCCAGATATATGAAGAATCTTGAATAAAGAATCAGCCGGGCTCCTCGCAAACTTACTAAAGACTCCGAGTTGACGTCCGAGGCTGCGAAAACAGCCGCGAACAATTTGGTCTCGTTCCTTCTCAGTGCTTTGAGGAAATGCCAACTGGAGATTGCGTTCGCCGGTTCGCCGGAGATCTTTCGCCAGGAGATACGCGAGGCTTCCTAAGCTCTCTCCCACCGAAAGCGCTAGCGACATTGGCAACCATCCCAGTGTGGAAAGAACCAGCCGCGCCGCGAAGTATTCAAGAGAAGTCTGTAGTTTGCCGTGCTTAGCCATCTGAAAAGGATAGGAATCTTAGTTTAGCAAGGAACTCCTAATACATGGGAATCGGGTCATCCGTCTATTATCCGTTCATCGCTTCTGATATATTTCGAACGCGGCCCGTTAGAATTTCGTACAGGTTTTCGTCAAAGCGGCTGACGCCCCTGGGCGATCTCTCCTCAACTTCCTCGTTTAGATAGGAGCTGGATGGAAAAACGCCGGATTCTCATCGTCGATAATAACGATGAGTTACGTGCTCTCCTCGAAGAAGGACTCGGCAAGCTCGGCCACGAAGTGGTCGTAACTGGCGAGCGGGAGAAAGCATTAGCACGTACCGATCTGGATGAGTTTGACCTTATCATCAGCGACCTGAGCGAAGCCGAAGTCAACGGGCACCCGATTGGTGATCTCCAGCGCAAACACCTCGTAACACCAATAACTCCGAAATCGACGGAACCTGCGATTATTAAGGCATTCAAGATGGGGGCAGCGAATTATCTTCGTCTGCCTTACAACGCAGAAGCGCTGCGAGAGATTGTTGAGCAAACTCTTTCCCACAAGCTGCGTTACCTTGACGATCCAACAGTCCTTCCTCACGTCCATGAAAAAATCGAGTTTGAATTGCCGAGCGATCTCTCGCTGATGGATGGCGTGCTGGAGTACCTGCAGGAGCGCGTTGCGAAGTTGGGGCTGATTAAGCCAGAACGATCGAATCTCTTCATCGCCCTCGACGAAGCGTTCGTCAACGCCGTCAAACACGGAAATAAGAGCAATCCGAACAAGCTGTTAAGAATCACCGCCGAGTTGTCGCCCAACGAAGCTTGTTTCACGGTTGAAGATGAAGGGGAAGGCTTCGATATTGGAGAGATTCCCGATCCTTGTGATCCCGCCAATCTCTTTCGCACTTCCGGACGAGGAGTGCTCCTCATTTACAACATCATGGATGAAGTTGAGTACAATGCGCAGGGCAACCGCGTAAAGATGATAAAGCGACCAGACACAACGGTCGAAACTCAACTCATTGATCCAAACACTCCTGAAGACAAACAAATCTGTTAGCCAATTCGCGCGAGAGACGGACAATCACGGGGGTCCCGATACGTTTTCCGCGTTTTGGAAATCATGGAGGTGGTGGTTAGCCCCTGCGCTTGCCGGATTAGGTCTCGTCCTTTACTTCGTAGACCCATTCATCGGTGATTGGGATGGAATGGATTACACGATGCTTTCGCTCTCTGGTTATCCCTCTTCGATGGCCCTGGGCCGCAATCTCTTTATCTTCAGCAATCACTTTCTATTTGTTGTCGCTAACTCACTATTTCACCTGCAGCCGGAGAATGCTTATCTTCTCTTCAAATATGCCGTAGTAGTGCAAGCACCTCTCGCGATAATTGCTTGCTGGGTTCTGGCACATTCCGTCAGTCATTCTTTATACACAGCAACAACGAGTGCTCTGTTGATTGTGTGCTGTCCCGTTTTTGTCCTGTATGGCGGCCAGGTAATGACTGACGTGCCGTCCGTCTTGCTTCTTGGGATCGCCCTGGTTGTTCATCTTCGGGGAATCCAACAGAACAAGTTTTGGCTCATCTTAGGAGGAGCGGCGTTGATGGGGTTGGGAGTAAACCTTCGGGAGACGATAGGTTTCTACGCTTCATGGTTAGTACTTGCGCCGCTGGCTTGTGGCTGGAAACTTCGCAGACGTGAACTTCTTATAATCGGTGCGTCATGCCTGGTCTTTGCGTTACTTGCTTTTGGTTGGTTTGCATACTGGTTTGTTACTGATCCTCATTACCGCCACATCTGGTACGGCTGGCGTGAATCGATGCGGGAGGAGTCAAGTCGTCATCCCGTAGCAGTTGGGAACCTAAAACCGTTTTTTGTTTATCTCTTCATCACCGCACCCGTGGTTTTCCTTTCGATTCCTCTTGTCATACGGAACGAATGGAAGCGACGAAACCTGACACCGATGTTGGCGTTGTGGATGGTTGCGCTTTTTGCCGATGTTCTCTTGTTCTTTAACTACAGCACAACGGTGAACTGGCGCTATTTCTTGACAGGGTTGCCGGGATTAGCGCCTCTTGGAGCCCACTGGCTATTGACCCTGGGTGTTCGTTTTCTCGGTGAAACCCGTCGAGCTTTTGTCGCCTTTGTTCTAGTGATAGTCGGCTTTGCAACTGCGTTCAGCTTATTCATTAGGCCGGTGAGTTCCGATTTCATTCAGCGACGCGCCATGAGCAAGGACTACAAGGAGCGATTGCAACAAGTACCAGCAGACGCAGTTATGATTTCCGGAGCGCAGACGATCGCAGTTACTTATTGGGCGGCAATTGGCTTAGGACGATGGGAGACGATCGGCACCGGTGGCGGATGGCCCGGTGATCGGCTTTTTGCGGTCGTGAACGATTACTTCGCTAAAGGCAAACGAGTCTTTATAGATTCTGATCCGCGGTGGTGGCTACCTTGTGGATGGCAGCGTGAAGAGATTCCGCTAATCACGGAGTTGGAACAACATTTCCGCTTTCGTCGTGTAACTGATTCAATTTTTGAATTGCGACCATCGACTGACAACTCAGCACAAGACCAGCCAAATCTGAAGCGATTGCTTCCCGAGAACAGGCCGGAAGACACAAGGAAGTGTCCAACTCGACCCTAAGTCTGCGGCCATGCCCTACGAACTATTTCTTGCCCTTCGCTACCTTCGCTCACGTCATAAACGTCGCTTGGCTCGCGCCACAGCAGTTGCCGCTATCATTGGCATTGCCATGGGAGTAGGTGCGCTGATCATTACGTTGGCGCTCTCGAATGGATTTCGCGATGAAATGCGCGAAAAAATCCTTCAAGGTACTGCGCACATCAGCGTGCTGCGAACAGATGACTATCCCCTTAGCGACATTGAACTCTTGAAGAGTCGAATTCGTGCGGTTGATGGAGTCCTCTCCGCTTCGGCTACGACCTATGACGGGGCAGTGGCAAGAGGACCAAAGGGATCGGCTTACGCAGTGTTACGCGGCATCGAACCCGAAGCCGGCGAGTCCAGCGCTTTGCGGTCGTGGTTATTCGAAGGCTCTGGTTCTCTTCGAGCGCAACCGATGAGTGAGCCACTCGCGGTTGTAGGTTTCGAACTGGCGAATCGGCTGGGTGTCAAAACTGGGGACGTCATTCAGTTAATTCCAGCCGGAGCTTCAAATGTAACGACTAAGAGAGTGCGGGTCTCGGGCATTTTTCGATCGGGGCTCTTCGAGTACGATTCGACCTGGATTTACGTGCCATTGGAAACCGCTATTTCGTTCACCGGCGACAATCACTCGGCCTCAATCATCAGCGTTCAGGTCAAAAACCCGGATGAAGTAAAGCGCATTGCCACAGAGATCAAACAAACGCTCGGTTCCAACTACAATACAATCGACTGGCAGCAAGCCAATCAGCCTCTCTTCTCAGCGCTCGCACTGGAACGACGGATGGGCTTGTTCATCATCGGACTGATCATTGCTGTCGCGGCAATCAACATCAGTACGATGCTGATCCTAGTGGTCGTGGAACGACGGCGCGACATCGCGATTCTCAATGCGCTTGGTGCGAAGCGAAGTGGTGTCATGCTCGTCTTTGTAATTGAAGGCGCGATCGTTGGTATCGTCGGAGCATTGATCGGTACTGTGCTTGGTCTCGCTGCGTGCGCAATTGGAAACTACTATAAGGTAGTGAGTCTGCCTGCCGATGTTTATTCAATCAGTAACGTCCCGTTGAATGCTCGAGCAAGCGAAGTTGCCATCGCAGCGTTGGCGGCATTTCTGCTGAGTGTATTAGCGACGATTTATCCAGCACGCGCAGCTGTAAAGATGCGACCAACAGAAACTTTTCGTGACGCAGGTTAGTTATCACTGGGAAAAACATCTGATGCAGTCAATTCAAACAGAACAAGAGAACTCCACGGAGTGTGATGCCGAGGGCTCTGCGATACTGAGTGTTGTTGACTTGCGGAAAAGTTTTGCTTCACCTACCGGAGCAAGAGTTGAAGTCCTGAGAGGTGTGACTCTCGATGCAAAGGCTGGTGAAACTGTCGCGATCACAGGAGCTTCAGGATCGGGAAAATCAACGTTGCTCCATCTCCTCGGCGGACTTGAGGATCCCGATCACGGCTCGATTGCGTTTGAGAATATCGAGTTGGGAAGTTTAAATCATAATGCGTTAGCGAACTTTCGTCAGCACTCGATAGGTTTTGTATTTCAGTTTCACTATCTGCTGGCGGATCTTTGTGCGGTCGAGAATGTTGCACTTCCTTTGCGAATATCTCGGCACAGCACCTCCACCGCCCGACAGACGGTCGAGTCGCTGTTAAGGGAAATGGGTCTTGAAGATAGGTCAGATTATCCGACAGCGCATCTTTCAGGCGGAGAACAGCAGCGCGTTGCCCTGGCGAGGGCCCTGGTAACATCGCCAAAGCTCCTTTTAGCCGATGAGCCGACCGGCAACCTCGACTCTTCAATAGGAGATGAAATTGGAAGAATTCTCGTGAATTACATCCGCAAGCGGAATGCTGTGGCAATAATCGCCACGCACAACGAGACGCTGGCTAATATTTGTGACCGCGTAATGGTGTTAGAGGGCGGACGTCTCCACAAACTTTGACGATTCTCCTATAAAAAAACAATCGCGTTGCACGTTTTAGCTATTTGTAAACGACAAAGCTTCTGGAGCCACTATTGATGGGTTATAATGCCAGCAGTTGCCGGGCGCGGTAGTTTTTCGCCCGGCATGGTAATCATTAGCAGCCTTTTCGACTAAAAACCAGATGTTCGAACGCTACACAGAAAAAGCGCGCAGGGTTATTTTCTTTGCGCGTTATGAAGCCTCCCAATTCGGCGCTCCTGCCATTGAACCCGAACACCTCTTGTTGGGATTAATGCGCGAAGACAAAACGCTTACCGGCCGCTTTTTCCCGCGGGCTCAGGTATCGATCGAGTCAATTCGAAAAGAGATTGAAGGTCGCACGTTGTTGCGTGACAAGATCTCGACATCGGTCGAACTTCCACTGGCTCCCGAGACCAAGCACGTGCTTGCGTATGCTCACGAAGAGAGTGATCGCTTGCAACACCGCCACATTGGAACCGAACATTTGTTACTTGGTTTGTTACGTGAAGAGCGTTCAATGGCGGCTGAGATCTTGTATGAACGCGGACTTCGTCTGAATGCCGTTCGAGATGAAATTGCGCGCCAGTCTGGAGCTGACGCGAGATCATCTCAAAAGAAAGACACTCCACACCTGGTCGAATTCTCACGCGATTTAACCGAGGACGCTTCAAACGACAAACTGGATCCGCTAATTGGTCGCGAGGCAGAAATTGAACGAGTGGTTCAGATCCTTTGTCGGCGCACAAAGAACAACCCGGTTTTGATCGGCGAGCCTGGAGTTGGTAAGACGGCAATCGTAGAAGGACTCGCACAGCGAATCGTCCGTGGTGAAGTTCCATCATTTCTCGAAAACAAACGTATTCTGTCGCTCGACCTCTCGTTGATTGTGGCAGGGACGAAATATCGCGGACAGTTCGAAGAACGTTTGAAGCAGATCATGCGTGAGCTCATCGAAAATCCGCAGTACATAGTTTTTATCGACGAGTTGCACACATTGGTTGGTGCCGGTTCCGCTGAAGGTTCACTTGATGCGGCAAACATTTTGAAGCCTGCTTTATCCCGCGGAGAAATTCAGTGTATTGGTGCAACGACTCCTGCAGAGTTTCGCAAGTCAATCGAAAAGGATCGATCGCTCGAACGTCGCTTCCAGGCGGTAAAAGTTCCACCACCGTCGGAAGAAGAGGCGGTGAGTATTCTCGATGGTGTACGCGAACGCTATGAGAGTTTTCATCAGGTTCGTTACTCAGACGATGCACTGCAGGCCGCAGTTTATCAGTCGCATCGCTACATTCCGGACCGGTTCCTACCTGACAAAGCTATCGACGTGATCGATGAAGCTGGAGCGCGAGTAAAACTGCGTGTTAGACGGGAGCAGGGAAACTTAGCGGACTGGAATGAACTCAATGAATGGTCGCCTAGTTACGGCGAAAATTCGAGTTTGCGCCAACAAGAGGATGCACTGGTTGCCGCAGAGGTTACTCGCGACGACGTCGAAGATGTAATAGCACGTTGGACCGGAATACCGGTCAATTCACTGAAGGAAGAAGAAACCCAGAAGTTACTGAGAATCGAAGTAGAGTTGCACAAGCGCGTCGTTTCCCAGCGGCCAGCTATCTCTGCACTGGCACGAGCGATTCGAAGATCACGAGCCGGCCTTAAGAATCCACTCAGACCGGTTGGATCATTCCTGTTTCTTGGGCCGACCGGAGTAGGCAAGACTGAAGTAGCACGTTCTTTGGCGCAGTTTCTTTTTAGCAGTGAACGAGCCCTGATTAGGTTTGATATGTCGGAGTTCATGGAGAAGCATTCAGTATCGAAGTTGATTGGCTCGCCGCCGGGTTACGTGGGTCACGAAGAAGGCGGGCAACTTACTGAGCGCATCAAGCGCGCACCGTATTCGGTACTATTGTTCGACGAGATTGAAAAAGCCCATCCGGATATTTTCAACATCCTATTGCAGGTATTTGAAGATGGCATTCTCACGGACGCTTTGGGCAACACCGTCGACTTCAAGAATGTAATCATCATCATGACTTCCAACATTGGCGCCCGTTTTATTCAGAAGAAGGGTACGCTGGGCTTTCAGGCAAACACTGATGCCAGTCGGGAAAAAATGGAAGAGATGGTTATGTCCTCCGTGCGACAAACCTTTAATCCCGAATTTATCAATCGGCTTGATGAAATAATCATTTTCGATCAGCTGGTCGATGAAGAGTTATTGGAGGTTGTGCAGCTGCAGGTGGATCAGATCAATCGCACAATGAACCGCCACGGCTTTGAAGTTCGGCTTAGTGACGACGCGAAGCGCTGGATTGTTGACAAAACGTGTGCGGACCGTTCTTACGGTGCAAGACCTTTACGGCGTGCGCTGCAGAAGTACGTGGAGGATCCTTTATCAGAGGCATTGATTCAAGGACAACTCACCGGGTCATCCCTCGTAGAAGTGTTTCTAAGTGGCGACGAACTGGACTTTCGACCGGTCGGAATTGAGGCGACCGACGATGCGCTGCTGATTCACTAAAGACAAACGGTAACGAGCTAGTCCAAAGTCAAAAGTCCATGCAAGTCAATCCCTGGCTGGACTTCGGGCTTTGGACTTTACGATTTTTTGCCTATATAATGCGCCACTTTGCTGCGCCAGAAGCTGGCAACTGGGTAGTGTTCGACAGAATCCAAGTGCTGTCTTCGAGCCAAATCAAGCTTGGCAGTTTGCCTTTATTTTTCTATCTCTGGTTTATTATTCATCCATAGCTCCCCGAAGTTTTCTGAGGCCCGGTAAGAACTACTGAGGGAATTGGTGCCTATGCACTTATATCGCGTGTCGTTGCTCTGTGTTTTGAGCGTCTTAATCGGAATCATTACAGTTTTTGTTACAGCTGAACGCGTTTCCGCACAGCAAAACCCACCAGCACCTCAGCAAACCGTCGAATCGGTTGAAATCACCGGCAACCGTCGTCTGCGAAAGGACGACATCCTGTATTACATCCAGACTCGACCTGGCGATCCGTACAGCGAAGAACAAGTTCAACGTGATTATCAAACACTTCTTTCACTCTCTTTCTTCGACAAAATAAGGACTCGCGTTTCCACAGAAACAGGACCGCGCGGCGGCAAGGTAGTTATCTTCGAGGTCATTGAGCTCCCAATAATCCGCGATCTTGCTTTCGAAGGTTTGAAGAGTGTTCCTGAATCCGATGTGTTGAAGGCCTTCCGCGAGCGTCGCGTCGGTGTTTCGAAAGAGAGCATTTACGATCCGGTCAAGGTTCGTGGTGCGATGCGCGTAATTAAGGAGCTGCTAGCAGCAGGCGGACACCCAAACGCAACCGTTGAAGAGCGTACGGAAGAAGTTTCAGCTACGTCACTCGCAATTACGTTTGTCGTTAACGAGGGCGATCGCGTACGCGTTGTCGAGATTAAGTTTGAGGGTAACCAGGTGTTCAGCGATGGTTCTTTGCGAGGCGCCATGAAGTATGTGAAAGAAGCAGGGTTGATTACGCGTTTCAAGAACTTGGACATCCTGAATCGCGAAAAACTAGAGTACGACCTTCATATGGTTGATAACTACATGAGGTCGAAGGGTTATCTGCAAGCTCGTCATGGCGAACCTCGGATCGAAGGAATAGGACCAAGGCGCACTGGGTTTCCGGTACTGCCGCTGCCCTTCTTGTCGTCGACAGACGAGGCCTTACGAATTACTGTTCCGATTGTTGAAGGTAAGGTTTATCGACTCGGTGAGTTTAAGGTAACCGGTAACTCAATCTTTTCAGAGGCGCAAATTTTAGCGGTTATCGGACTTAACAAGGGTGATGTTGCCAACGGCGAAAAAGTCAGCAAGGGACTGTTTGAGAATCTAAAGAAGTATTACGGCGGTCAGGGGTTCATTGAGTACACGGCAGAACCTGTTCCCACGTTCAAAGACAATCCAGCCAATCCGAACGAAGGTATCGTCGACTTTGAAGTCACGATCGAGGAAGGCAAACAGTTCACTCTGCGAAGACTCGAATTCATTGGTAACACCTTTACTCGTGACAATGTGTTGCGTCGTGAAGTGCTGATCAACGAAGGTGACATTTACAACGACTCTTACTGGGAATACTCCGTCACCAAGCTCAATCAGACGGGTTACTTCAATCCCATCGACAAGGACAAGGACGTTGACCGGCGAACCAACGAAGAAGAGGCCTCCGTCGACTTGAACCTCAAAGTAAGCGAACGCGGACGACAACAGATTTCTTTCAACGGTGGTATCTCCGGAATCGGCGGTTCATTCTTTGGACTCGAATACTCCACGAACAATTTGCTTGGACGTGGTGAAGTATTGTCGTTCAACCTTGCGGCAGGAAACCGGCAAAGATCTTTTCAGTTTTCTTTCACTGAGCCTTACATAAAAGATCGGCCAATCAGTGCCGGGTTCTCACTCTTTGCATTTTCACAGAAGTTCTTTGGCGAAGGGACGTTCCTTTCGCAGAATTTGTCGGCTCAACAGGATCTGATTAATTCTCAATTCAACCCCAATGATATTAACGAGGAGAATCTTTTCACTCGAGATTCATACGGCGGATCGATTTTCCTGAGCTCGCCGTTGTCCGAGTTCTACAAAAAACGAAGATTCACCCAGTTTTCACGCATCGGCGCCTCGTACCAAATTTCGTTGTCAAACGTAAAGGATCCAGCAACTAACCAGGATCCAACCAAGGGCGCATTCATTCCGATTATTTATAGTCAGCCAAACATTCTTACGAGCCGTGTTACCGGAACCTTTACCTACGACACCCGCAACGCAAGCGTCGACCCGACAAACGGTCGTGAGCTGTCGCTCGCGATGGGTGTCGCAGGTCTGTTCGGAGACGTTCGCACGTATCAGCCGACGCTTTCATACACGCAGTTTTTCCCGGTACGTCGTAAGAAGTCTAAGAGACCTGAGGTTTTCGGATTTCGTCTTCTCGCGGGAACTACTGGCAGCTTTGCGATCACCGATAAGGTAAAAAACGCGAACTCACTCGCGTTTGTCGATGGCGTTCCGATTTTTGAGCGGTTCTTCCTTGGTGATGAATTTACGATCCGCGGTTACAACGTTCGATCAATTAGCCCGGTTGCGCCAGTTGATAGCTTCATCACGTCGCAGAATGTGAGCTTCGCATCGAACGCCAGTGGCACACCTGTCCCAGTTACAGGCTTACCACCCAGTGCGCTGAGTTTGGGGATGTTCACAGGCCCGTCGGGCGGTAACGTCGTACAACTGCCCCGGACGTATACCTCGATCGGTGGTGATACGCAGCTTCTGGGCAATTTTGAGTATAGAATTCCGATCATCACCGATGCAGTTAGCATCGCGGCTTTTGCCGATATTGGTAGCGCTTTTAACCTTAGGGCGAAAGGCACTCAGACCTTTTCGAGTAACTTCCTGGACGATCAACCGTTCCTTTCAACTGTAGGAGTGGTTCCATGTCCAAGGTTCGCTACCGGTTTTGCGCCAATCAGTCTTAGTTCTCTTGCGCTTTGTAAAAACCCACTGCTCGCTTCGTCTTCCTTCCTGAGTCTCGTTGCTCGCGACAATCGAATTGTCAGCCAAGCGGAGCTGGAAGCAGCGGGAACAGGGGAAATAAATCCCGTTACACTTTTACCGGTCGGTTTTCAACCGGTTTTCCTGAGAGGACAAGCGCAGACAAATAGTGTCGTAAACCTTTCAGAGAGTTTGTTCGCCAAGATTGGCGACTATCGATCGAGCCTGGGTATGGAAGTGCGAGTACAGGTACCCATCATCAATGTACCGTTTCGCTTAATCTTTGCGTATAATCCAAACGCGCGGAAAGACCAGATAATTGACGGTTTTCCGTTCTTCTTCAATGAGAAAAAGCGCGTCATACGCTTTAGCGTAGGTCGTACCTTTTAACCTATTGAGCCAACCTCGGCGGAAAGATGAACAACTAATGAGTTTATCTGACCGCCTCAAAGCAAGGAGTACTACAAGAACGTTATGAAGATAGTTCGCTTTATTGCCGCCGTCGCGCTGTTGACGACCGTCGCAATTATTTCCGTTTCCGCTCAACAGCCGAAGCCAGGTGCGACAGCCCCAACTGCGGCCCCGCAGGCCAATGTGGCTGTGCCTGACAGCAAGCTGGCATTGATCTATTCAGACGCCTTTTTAGATCCGAAAGCCGGTATCGCAAGGTTTGCTACTTTGCTGAACACCTTGAATCGTGAGTTCCAGCCAAGACAGACGGAACTCTCAACACTTGGACAGAAGATTGACCAGCTGACAAAAGAAATTAACGACACTCAGGCTGTAGCTGATCCAAAGACTATTCAGACGAAAAGGGAGCAGCTCGAGCAGTTCCAAACTGAGTACAAACGAAAAGGCGAGGACGGTCAGGCTGCATATGAGCGAAGGCGTAAAGAGATCTTCTCGCCACTCCAGGAAGATATTGGTAAGGCTCTCGAGGTTTATGCGAAAGCACGCGGCATCACCATCATTGTAGATGGTAGTAGCGTTCCAGTTGTGTATTACTCCGATAGCATTGATATCACCAAATCGTTTATCGCTGATTTCAATAGTAAGAATCCAGCAACAGCGTCGGTTACACAGCCATAGTTCTGTTGTAGAGAGACGCTGTATCATCGATAGGAAAGGGCCTCGGATCATGCCGAGGCCCTAATCGCCAAACCATGAAAGTACTCGTTAAGCTATCAGTTGCGTCGTTGCCTTTTGTCATGGCTATGAC
>DATEXA010000294.1:0-27262 GCA_035257465.1 Pyrinomonadaceae bacterium
CGCTAGGCTTGAGTAGCTACAGTCCGGAGAAACTGCCGCTTTGCCCCCTTCCCGACCGCTTGTATTTTTGGCTGTTTGATTTCAGCTCCCTTCCAGACTCTTCCAGTGTGAATAGTCTCTTTGCTAATCTCACCGCTTAAATTTTTCCTTCAACTTTCAACTTCTCCAGATGCGCAATTACTGCGCGCTGCGCCATTTCATAAACTTTAGGAGAAACGTCTGTATAAACAGCGGAAACAATATCTGCCGGCGTAGTAACTCCAGATCTTACCGCGTCGAGAATCTTTGCTTCGCGTTCCAATCGATGATTGATGTACTCATCGATTTTTAGATAAGGAGCGGCCATTGCTGGGCCGTGCCCACCAAACAGAACCGTGAGATCCGAGATCGATCTCATCCTTGCGAGCGACCTGAGGTAATCGATCATGTTCCCCTGTGGCGGATCGATCAAAACAGAACCGAGTCCGACTATATTGTCCCCAGTCAGCAAGATGCCTCGATCATGGTCATGAAAACAAAGATGTCCGCGCGCGTGACCAGGCGTGTGAAGGGCGCGCAGAGTAACCGCAGGCTCGCCTTTAAGACTGAGCAGATCTTCGTCGTTGATTGATTGATCAACCTTGATATCTGTTAGCGCGTCGGCTGTTTGCTCGTGTGCACAAACTAAAACCTTGTCTCCTAAACGTGCTCGCAGCGCATTGACTCCGCCGACGTGATCGGGATGCAGGTGTGTAAGGATGATCTTAGTTACACGACGGCCTTCTGATTTCAGCTCATCAACAATCGTCGCGAGGGCCGATTGTTCGTCTTCGTAAGGCGATCCTGGATCAAAGATCACAATCTCTTTTGACGTGTAGACCAGGTAACAATTCGTATGAGTCGCCGGCGGACGCGTGGGTGTTCGAACTGGAAAGCAGATGTAGTTGGGACGAAACTCGATACGCCGAACAATTTCGCCGTGAGCTTGAGGAATCGACAAGAATCGGTCAACAAGGTCCGGCGTGATTCCGTTTGTCAGGGTCTTAAGCGCGTGCAAGGTTGGCGGCACCGCAGTCACCTCGCCATTCGACCAGCGAGCTACCGCATCCTTAGCCTGAATCCATTCGCCGCTCGACAATTCTCCCGGTATCACGTTTGGTTCTTGCTTACCGGGACAATCAACCAAAAAGAACCACGTATCGAACCGCCGTGGGCTAAATGGTGGCGTGACCCAACGACCAGCGTAGTTGAAATCAATTGCGTCAAGCTGCAGCTCATAGTGTTGAAGCAATGCCGGCCATGACATTCGACCCGACTCAAGGTCATCGAGCAGAGATGCGCGCTGACCTTTAGTTAAGAGTTCACCGCCATGTGCAACTAACACGCCGAGCTCTTCAAACAACTCACGAGCTGCGCCGCTGATCATCGTTGCGGTTTCCGGATTCGGCGCGTTCTTAACGTCAACCTCCGAATCGGTCGGGTCAATTTGTCCGCCAGGAAACGCATGAAAGCCGCCAAGAAAAGCAAGCTTGTCGCTACGCTTCACCCAGTAGACTTCCGGGTTATCTGGATCGGTGTTCTGACGGAGAAGGATGACGGCGGCCGCGTCTTTTGGCAGGGACATTGTGAAAGTTGATTGCTGATTTCTGGTTGCTGATTTCTGATTGAAGGTTAACCAGTCAATTCGCGCCTTTTACAAATCAGCAATCAGCAATCAGCAATCTTACTACCATCTAAACCGTTCCCCATCTCCCGGTCCCCACGGAACGCCGCGCATGTGGTAACCGCCTTCCTCCCAAAAGCCGGCTTGATCCTCCTGGAGGAAGCGAACGCCTTTTACCCACTTCGCAGATTTCCAGGCGTAGAGTTGGGGGATGATCAGGCGAACTGGGCCACCATGCTCAGGTGGAATCGGTTGCCCATCGTGAGACCATGCAAAGAGAGAATCTTCGTTAAGGAAGTATTCGATGGGAACGTTGGTTGTCCAACCGTAATCGTAAGCTAGTGCCAGTACAAACTTCGCTTCAAGTTTGACGCCGACCAGTCGCGCCACTTCACGGGCTGAAACACCACCCCAAACGTTGTCGAGTCTTGACCAACGAGTAACACAGTGAAAGTCAGCGTAGACTCGTACAGCGGGCAGTTGCATAAACTCATCGAGCGACCACTTCAAAGGCTTCTCGACAAGACCGTCGACCTCAAATGTCCACGTCGCCAGATCTACTTCCGGTGTTCCATGCGCATCGAGTACGGGCCACTTCTTAGTTCGGGATTGTCCAGGTGGGATACGTGTCTCTCGCCGCGTGTCAGGGCTGATGATTATCTGCGGATCTTCGATCTCTTCCGGCTTACGCGGGTCGGTTGTCTGATAATTGGGGTCCTGGAAGAGATTGTTGAGGAAACTCATAAATGGCCTTTGGTCTTGGGTCTTAGGCCTTCGAACTCAGTTGCTTTTCAACTCAACTAAGGCCAAAAGACCTAAGACCCCTTCTTCACATTCCGCTCCGCCAGCGCTATCAATTCTTCAGGCATCCACTTACCAACGCCTTTCGATGTTGCTTCACTTATCCCTGCATTGCGGTTGTGCCACTCGTCTCGATCACCCTCGGGTCCGTGTTCGCGCGCATAGTTTTCCGTCTGTTCCAAACTCAGCACGATCCCGTCGGCAATCTCTTGCCAATCCTGAAACTGGATCCCACGCCTGATGATTGGCAAACCGGCGGTCCAATCTTCTTCAGGTGCACGATCGTCCTGTTCGGGAATAGTCAAATTGTTAAGTGGCGGAAACGGGCCGCCAGAGAACTCTTTAACCAGCAGGTCTGTAATCTGCTTATATGACAATTCGGGATGTTCTGAACGCGCCGCTTGCGCGCGTCGAAAAATTTCAGAAACGCTATGTTGTTGCTGATCCATCTCAACACCTTCTTAGTCTGTTGTATTGAGGATACCTTACACGGGAGGATGCAAAGACGACAAACGATCTAACCGCGTAGTGGTCGTTTCCCATTTCGCTGCGTCCGCCAAACAAAAATAGTCAAACCCGTCAGGGCAAATGTCACCGCTGCTGAAAACAAACAGAACTGACAGAAAGCATGAATTACAAACGCCTGCAAATAAATCAACCACACACTCACCAGGCACATCACCACGACCAGCGGCAACAACAACTGGCCGGCGATTCGATAACCAAATAGTGCAAGGATTGCGAGACTGAAGACGCTGAAGTAAGCCAGTGCGCCCAACGACGCGAGCGGGTATCCAGCAACGACTGCATAGGAACTGCTCAACACTTCAGAACAGCCGACAACGATTGTGCAGCGAACGCTTTGTCCTGTGATGTGTTCGATCGTGAGATAGATTGCGTCGGCCAATCCAAAGAGCGACAGCGCGGCGATGAGTGTGTAAAGAAGAGTGCCTCGCTTTGAAGCAGACGTGGAACCCTCCATAGTCATTTGTTGCCGAGAAGTTCGACGTTGATCAGAACGCGCAGTTTTTCTGCCGGCAAGGATTCGAATGGTACTTCGCGACCGTTGAGGAAGACAGTCGGAGTACCTTTGACGTTTAGCGAATGCCCGCGTATCCCATCGAGAGAGATTCTCTTGGCAACGGCTTCACCGTTCACGTCCTGTTTAAACCGTTCGACATCGAGGCCAATCTGTTTTGCGTAGCCCTCAAAGATTGGGCGCACGTCAAACGCTTCGTGCCACGCCTTTTGATTCTCGTAAAGCAGATCGTGCATCTCCCAGAACTTTCCTTGAAGCCCGGCAGCCTCGGCCGCACTTGCCGCGGCGATAGCGTGTTGGTGTGGGGGCGACAGCGGAAACTCTCTAAACGTTATTTGCAGCCGGTCGGCGAACTCACGATGCATCTCAACGAGAATTGGATGTAGCAATCCACAAGGCGGACACTCAAAGTCTCCAAACTCCTCCAGGTGAGCAGGCGCATTGGCTGGTCCCAACGTATGCGCGGGTTCAGCACCCGGCACCGCACCTGTAGAAGCAGTAATCGGTGGAGTCGTCTGCCCGGCTCCGTTGGTAGCGGGCGTAACCGGATGCACGTCGGAGGCTGAGCGCTTCAAATAGTAGGCACTGACAACCGCGACGCCGAGAACAAGAAGAATGATGATGAACGGAAGTAAGCGTTTCATATGATTAGAAGTTGACGATCAAACCACCGCTGCGGCGAGAGTTGCTGCAAGCGATCGGAAGATGTCGCGGCCATCGCTCGAACCAAGTAGGTCTTCACAAGCGCGTTCCGGATGGGGCATCAATCCGAGGATGTTGCGACCACGACTACAAATGCCTGCAATGTTATCGCGAGCACCATTCGGATTCCCCTCCGGAGTAATATTTCCATTCGGATCGCAGTAGCGAAATACGATGCGATTCTCGTTTTGCAGTTCTGCCAAAGTAGCATCGTCACAAACGTAGTTTCCCTCAGCGTGTGCGATGGGAAGTCGAAGGACAGTCCCCTGTTTCAACTCGTTTGTGAAGGGACTGTCTGTTGTTTCGGTGCGCACGTAGATGTGTTCACAGATGAAATGCAGATCGCGGTTACGAATCAGAGCCCCGGGAAGCAGACCGGCTTCGCAAAGTATCTGAAACCCGTTGCAGATACCCAGAACAAAGCCGCCTTTGTCCGCAAACTTCTTCACCGAAGTCATAACTGGTGAAAAGCGAGCGAGAGCACCCGCCCGCAAATAGTCGCCGTAGGAAAATCCACCGGGAATGATCACTGCGTCGTAAGAGCTCAGGTCTGTGTCCCGATGCCAGATGAAGTCAACGGGTTGACCGACGTGTTTTGAGATGACGTGATATGCGTCGTGGTCGCAATTGGATCCAGGAAAAACGATTACGCCGAATTTCACGCTGCAAATCTCCTTAGTTACTAATAACTACAACTGATCATTTGCCCGATGAGGGTATCGACAGATTACGCTGTTCGCGAAAGATTTCAAAAACACACTCCGTTTGATTCTTCTAAGACTGAACGAAAAGGCGTGTGATTCGCCCAAAATCTACACACGTGGGCTTGAACGACTCAGGCTTCAATCTCCACTCGGTAATCTTCAATGATGGGATTAGACAGCACTTCGCGGGCGATCTTCTCAACCGATGAACGAGCCTCGGCACTGTCTAATGTTGCGTCAAGTGCGATCTCGAAATACTTGCCCTGGCGGACATCAGAGATACCCGAATACCCAAGCAGTTCCACCGAGTGTTGAATTGCTTTACCTTGCGGATCAAGCACTCCTGATTTCAGGTTTACGTAAACTTTGGCTTTCATGTGTTTTGAGGATCTCCTGAGCTGGTAACACAAAATATTGCGTGAAAATTAAGTGGTGGCATAATATCTCGGCCTTGTAGGAATAGGCGTCCTAGCCTTCTGTCTTGATTGACGTGCGAAACAGCGGTCGAGGCAGTTCAGTTTTCGAACCACACTTAAACAGGAGAAACTTATAATGCAAAACCCGCCGCCCGTTCAATCTGGCAAGTCCAGCACTGGATTAGATGAAAACATCGCATCGCTGATTGCTTACCTTGCAGGTTGGGTTTCCGGACTTATTTTCTTCTTAATTGAGAAATCAAGCCGGTTGGTTCGCTTCCACGCAATGCAATCAATTTTGTTGAATGTGGTCCTGGTAGTAATCTGGATTGTCATAATGATTGTCGTGTCAATCCTGGTTCTCATTCTCGGACAAGTCTCAAGTGCGCTGGCGGGTATTGTGAGCTTGCTGTCCGTTCTACTGTATCTCGTAGGCGGTTTAGTGACACTGCTCGTTTGGGTATTGTGTCTAGTAAAGGCCTTCCAGGGACAGATGTACAAGCTGCCGGTGATCGGCGAATACGCGGAAAAGTTTTCAGCTCCGAAATAGTTCCCCACAAGCAATCAAGTAAGGCCGAACATTGTTCGGTCTTACTTGAATACCCTTTCAAAGATCGAATCAATGTTTCTCAGGTAGTGGTCTAACGAAAACACGCGTTCGATCTGTTCAACCGACAGTCTTGCGTTGATGTCGCTGTCGGCTTTAACCAGCGTCAGGAAATCTGTCCCCTCATCCCAGACTCGCATCGCATTTCGCTGTACCAGTTCGTAAGCCTCTTCACGTGAAATTCCGGTGTTTGTCAGGGCCAGCAGTAACTGTCCACTGAATATCAATCCTTTTGTCGCGTTTAGATTCTCCAGCATTCGCTCCGGATAAACGACCAGACCCTCCATCAGTCCTATCGCTTTTTGCAGAATGTAATCAAGCGCGATACTCGAATCGGGAAGCACGACACGTTCCGCTGATGAATGCGAGATATCGCGTTCGTGCCAGAGCGCAACGTTCTCGAGACCAACGAGACTGTTTGCTCGAACGACTCGGGCGATGCCACATATGCGTTCCGAAATGATCGGATTGCGCTTATGTGGCATTGCGCTGGACCCCTTCTGTCCTTTCGCAAACTTCTCTTGCGCTTCACGAACCTCCGTCCGCTGCCAATGACGAACGTTCAAAGCAAACTTGTCGAGAGATGAAGCAATCACAGCGAGTGTATTCAAGTACTCTGCATAAATGTCTCTTTGAATCACCTGCGTTGAGACCGGTGCAGCTTTCAATCCCAGGCGGGAACAAACTTTCTCTTCTACGATTGGATCCAAGTGCGCAAAAGCGCCAACGGCTCCGCTGATTTTTCCAACCGCGACGGCCTCACGCGCGCGCAGCAGTCGCTCTCGATTGCGACGCATCTCGTCGAACCAAAGCGCGAATGTCAGACCGAATGAAGTTGGCTCTGCGTGGATGCCGTGGGTGCGACCGACCTGTGGAGTGTTCTTAAACTCCATTGCCCGTCGCTTGAGCGCTTCCATGAGTGCCTCAATCTTTTTGAGCAGGATGTCGCTTGCATCACGCAGCAGAAGTGCATTGGCAGTATCGACGACATCGGATGAGGTCAAACCATAATGAACGAAGCGTGAGGCTTCACCGATGGACTCGGCCAGGTTTGTTGTGAACGCAATAACGTCGTGATTGGTTGTCTTCTCGATTTCGTTTATGCGGGCGACAGAAAAACTAGCGCGCGCTTTGATTTGCTCGAGAGCGTCGTGTGGGATCGTGCCCATCTCGGCGTGCACTTCGCAAACAGCGATCTCCACATCGAGCCATTTCTGGAACTTATTTTGTTCCGACCAAAGCGCGCCCATTTCGGGCAATGTGTAACGACTGATCATTGTTATTAGGTCTTTGGTTTTTGGTCTTGGGTCTCTGGGAATGGGTGGCCGTGCCAACAAAGACCAAAGGCCCAAGCCCCAACTCACTTCATCTCAATGCGGTTGAATTAACCAGGTACCTTGCCAACTTCCAACGTCCATTTTCTTCTACGAGCGTAAAAGTTTCCATCGCTTCGCCAAGCTCGAACTTCGTTTGATATGTCACGATAAAAGCTCTGCCCTTAAGTGGGCCCCCCGAGTTTTGCTGTTCGGTGGCTGAGTTGACTGTACGACTCTCCACCTTTCCCAGCTTCGTGTGTAGCGTCTTCAGGGTTTCGTCGGATTGTTGTTGCGTCGCGTCGTGTTTCCAAAGTTCTGATGCTTCGCTGTACACCTTGTCATAACGCTCTTGAGCAATGTCATCGCTAACCGTACCAATAACGGATTCGACCTCTGAGGGAATGCCACCGGTGACAGTTCGCTTAACCGCACACCCAGTCAAGAGAAGTAACATTGATCCAGCAAGAGCCATCATGCTCCTGCGTGTCTCTGTCCTCACACTTCTATCCAGGGCGTAGGCTCCTTTGGATACGAAAGGCTGATCTGGGTTTCTGTGGGAAACAATGGTGCCCTTTCATAAAGAGCGACTTCGGCGGTGATCTTTGCCAGGTAAGGATTGTTCGCGCGTTGAGAGAGGTGAGCGAGAACGATGTATCTTGCGCAACCGTCAAACCCGCCTTTCAGCCAATCAGCCAAATCTTCGTTTGAAAGGTGACCCAATCGCGAGAGTATCCGTTGCTTGAGTTCCCAGGGATAGTTGTCACAAGCCTTGAGCATATCGCGACTGTGATTTGACTCAATGACGACCGCAGCACAGCCCCGTAGGCGTTCTGTTACCAGGGTCGTCATGTGACCAAAGTCCATCAACGTCGCAATCTTCACTCCCTGATGCGTGGCGGTAAAACCGAAATTATCCACGGCGTCGTGCGGAATGGTGAATGGATGGAAGTCGATCTCACCAATGCGGAAGTCCTGGCTCGACTCAATTGGTTCAACTCGATCACGAAGCGCTTTGCAGCGACGCTTCGGCTCGTCGTTAGCGACGTTGAAACGCTCGCTAACGTATGCCTCCAGTGTTTGACCTGAGATGTAAACGGGACAGTCAACTGTGCCGAGCAAGACACGTAAGCCGCCGGCATGATCGCCGTGTTCATGCGTGACGAGGATTCCGTCGAGTCGTTGCGCGTCTTCACCCATCATGGCGAAACGGCGAGTAATCTCTTTTGCGCTTAAGCCAGCGTCGACAAGGACGCGAGTATTGCCTGCAACGATCAGCACAGCGTTGCCGGTTGATCCGCTGCCGAGAACGGTAAGTTTCATGAAGCGTGCTCGAATATCAAAACAGAAGAAGGACGAAGTGAATTTACCACTTAAAGACCAAATCGGCTACGGGTGTGTTGTGATGGAGTAGCTGATGATTAACGACTCGATAGCAGAGAAGTTCAATGCTGCTCGTTGAGTTGTTCCTGTGAGAGTTTCAAATCGCAAGCCGTGATCGATCCACGCTAAATCCGTTCAGATTTCCGAGTGCGCCTAATGAAAGGGCTTCGGATCTAAAATAAGTTTGGGCGATCTCTTTCAGCGCTTCGGGGGTTGCTGCCCTGATCTTTTCCACGACCTCATCTGGTGAGATTCTTCGGCCATGAATAATTTCCTGACGCGCGAGAGTACTGGCACGCGCGCTCGACGACTCCAGGCCTAATAAGATGGACGCGATAGCTTGTTCTTTGACGATACGCAATTCTTCCTCAGACACGCTTTCCTTTACAACGTCGCGTAATGCTTCCAGTGAAAGGTCAACAACCTCGTCGAGCTGGTCCGGTGACGTACCGGCGTAAACATTGAACACGCCGACGTCAGAGAATGTACTTCCGCCGGCTCCAACTGAATAAGCCAGGCCACGCTCCTCACGAACCTTCTGCCAAAGCCGACTCGATGTGCCGCCGCCAATCACTGAAGCAAGTAGGCTTGCTGCATAGCGATCCTCACTTAGCGCGTCCGGCCACGGTGTGGCGATGACCAGGTGTGCTTGCTCCAATTCATTCTTCTGTTCGATCAGAATTGGCGCCGCAGGACGTGGCCGAGTGCCAATCGCTACATTTGCGCGTGTGTTGGTTCCACCTTCGTAACCGTCTAGGCAGCGACCGACTAATTCCAGCAGTCGTCCGTGATCCACATTCCCCGCTGCCGCGATGACCAGATTGGAATACGAGAATTCTCGCGCATGAAACGCCAAAGTCGTCTCGTGGTCAAAGGTAGGAACAGTTTCTCGTGTTCCCTCAATCGGACGTCCCAGGGGCTGGTCCGGGAAGTAAGCGGCATTAAAGAGTTCTCCGAGCAGTTCGTCGGGCGTATCCTCAACCATTTTCATCTCTTCGAGGATTACTCTCTGTTCGCGCTCCAGATCTTCCTGGTCAAAGCGTGGATGAGCCACGAGGTCGGCCAGCAAATCAATCGCGTCAGCAAGGGCGGTGTCCGCAACCTTAATCGCAAACCCCGTCATCTCATGGGTTGTATAGGCGTCGAAATGTCCCCCGAGTCTGTCGGTTTCAACGGCTATATCCTTGGCGGATCGTCTCTGGCTCCCTTTAAAGACGGCATGTTCAATGAAGTGGCAAATACCGTTCAGTTCAGGCGATTCATGACGGGACCCACGCCGAACCCAGATTCCGGCGGTGACCGAACGAAGGCCAGGCATGTGTTCAGTCAGAACCGCAATGCCATTGGGTAACTTGGTAGATTGGACGTCGTCTATCATTAATGGAGCAAAAAAAACGAGCGAAAAACTAGCTAAGAGGCAATTAGGGGATTTGAATCCTAGCACGGCCCAAAAGTCAGGGCAAAGCGACCGATAATACGCGGCCATTCTTGACATCGATTCCCCTGTGACAGAGAATAAACCCCAGTTTTTAGTGGTTCCAGCAAGTCTCCCTCGCTTGAACCAGTTCGACCACCCACGGTTTTGCGGCAGATAGTTAGTTTTACGGGGAAACGAACTCAGGAGACATTGCGGACTTTGCGCAAGGCAAACCAACAAAGTAGCAGTTGCTCCCCAGCTTCAATCGCGTCCAACAAGGGAATTAGCTCCCGGAGGTCCTTTCGCATGAGAAGAGCATCAAGCCTCTGTTTATCTCTCCTTGTCCTGGTGGGTACGGCTGTATCTGACGCTCAAGCTAAACCGACGAAGGGTGCTTTGGCAACAATCTCTGGGTCGGTTCAAGATAACAAAGGGAATCCCCTGGCAGGCGCTCTCGTGTTCTTAATCCGCGATGGAGTGAAGCAGACGGCGAAAGAGGCAATGACCGATCGCCAAGGTAACTTTATCGCCAAGGTCTTTCCGGGACGGTATGGAATTAAAGCGATTGCCAACGGCTTCAATGAAGTAGTCTTTGCGTCCGTCGAAGTGCGAGCCTCGCAAGAGTTAATTTATCGTTTCAACCTTGAACCTATTGGGTACGGCAACACGTTGCCGGAACGTAGACGCGATCGTGAGGACGTGAAGTGGACACTGCGATCAGCACAAAGTCGTCGCTCGATCTTCCAGGTTCAGGAAGGCGAAGATTCCACAATCAAGGCCGTCACGGAGGAAGCGACTGAATCTACCCCGGTGGAAACCGCGCCCGATGCTACTACACAGACTGAGAACAGCGGCTCGACAACAAAGATTCATGGAATTCTCGAAAGCTACTTCGCTGGCAACTCAAATACAGCCCCTTATGCAGGTCTGAACTTCGCCGTATCTGCTCCAGTGTCAGAAGGCGTGGAACTAATCTTTACTGGTCAAACTGGAGTTGGTTCGGAAGCGCCGGAACGCTTTGAGGCCTCCACGCGATTTAGAGTTGGCCATCGCCACAAAGTCGGAGTAACAGGCGCGGGCTTGCGTCTGGGCTCCCCGGTCTGGATAAGCCGGCACGACAATCAACAATATGTTATGGGTCAAGTGTCGATGCGCGCTGTCGATGAATGGATAGTTCGCGATGGCATCGTAATCGTAATGGGTGTCGACTACTCGAAGTTTGTTGGAGGCGGCGGCGCGCATGCGATAACACCGCGCCTTGGAGTGCAGTTCGACGCCAACGCTCGAACGCGGGTAAAGGCGGCATTCGCTTCAGGTGGTGACGAAGATGGCATTCAGAGTGTTGCCGCATTTGAAGACGACCAGATTGTTTTCCGCCAGCAGCCGATTCGGCCAGTAGCATTCGTTGATGGTCAAGCCGTTGTCGAACGTAGCCATCGACTCGAATTCGGAATTGAAAGAGTTCTCGACAACAGTTCGAATGTTGAAGCGACAGCATTCTTCGACACGACATCAGGCCGTGGTCTTGGTTTGCTTAGTGCACCCGCAACGGCCTTTTCGGGAAATGCCGCCGATGCGTTCACCGGAATTGCAAACCAACAGGGTTCGTCTCGCGGAGTACGCGTGGTCTACACGCGGCGCTTGAATCGCGTATGGACTGCTTCTGCCGGCTATGCTTTCGGACGCGGACAACGATTGCCGGCAACTGGTTCTGCCGATCCTTCCGACATGTTTGAAAACGGCCTTTTTCAGACCGGTGCTTTGCAGTTGAGTGCAGGCTTCCAAACCGGTACACAGGTCCGTACAGTCTTGCGCTTCTCGCCACAGGCGACAGTTTTTGCAATCGATCCCTTTGCCGGAAGATTAGGTGTTTACGATCCGTCGTTGAGTATTCAGGTAACTCAGCTACTGCCCAACTTTGGATTACCTGTTCGTGCGGAAGCAATTCTCGACGCGCGAAACCTTCTCGACGCACAGACTTGTTCCGACAACGGTGAAGTTCTAACAATCGTTGGCAACAATCGACGTTCTGTTCGTGGGGGTATCTCGTTAAGGTTTTGAGGCGCATTTGAGGCGAGCAGTCCACCGAACCCTCCTGCGTGCTCAATCTGCTCAACTCCACCACACCTCAAAAATAGCCATTGTCCAAATTCTCGGAAAAGTCCGAAAAGTCGGATTGGGTTAGAACTTCGCTTTTGCAACCCGAGTGTAGGACCAGTTTTTCTCGAATGTTTTGGACTTTCTTCAATGCTCATGACAACCGCTGAGCCGAATCGGTAACTAGGAACATCCCTTGCCTAAAGACGAGCGGGTATGTTTGTCGAACGGACGGCGGTGAATTAACGACTGTGAAGGGATCAGTACTCACAACTCGAACATGGTTTCTGCTGATTGGCGCGGCGCTCTTGATCAGTGCCGGATTCCTCAACTTCCGCCAACGAGCAAAACACGAAACTCCTGCCTGGGATGGAGTTGATTGGGTCGATACAAGCAAAGGGGTCCTAGCCAAATCAATTGAACGTAACTCCGCGGGCGAAAGAGCATGGTTGCTACCCGGCGATCATCTCCTTGGCGTCAGTCTTGACCCGAACGCGAAATCGGAAGAGATAGCTCATGCGCGCGACGTTCAGATCTATCTCGATCAGGCACGCGTTGGCGGTCAGATTCACTACCTGATGGAAAGGCCCTCGTATCCTTCTGAGACGCGCTATTACTTTGCCGACCTCGACAACCTGGGCGCCGTTCATCGTTGGACACCTCAAGTTCTCTATATCAATCTTCTTGGGTTGGTCTATCTGTTTGTAGGGTTCTTCGTACTCTTCAAGCAAGGTGGACGAGCTCCATACGTATTGCACTTCGCGACGGTGTGTGTTGTCGCATTTGTCTTTCACTTTTACACGCCTACCGGCAGCTATCGAGATCTTGATCTCGCGATCGCCTTCTTAAAAAACGCGGCGTTCATTCTGTTTGCGCCTCTGTTCGTCCACTTTTGTTTGCTATACCCGTCGAAACAGCAATTGTTTGCCACTCGTAGGTGGCGTGCACTCTTGTTGTATGTTCCGGCGTTCTTTCTCCTCGCGCTCGCGGTTCCGCTGTTCCTTCGCACCGAGTTGGCCAAGATTGTTCCGCCCTTCAGCCGGGTTCCCGTGACGGAGTCACTTCTTGGCTTCTTCTACGGGATCAGCATGCTCCATTTTGTGGTGGCGCTCGTTGCCAGCGCCGTGGTGTTAGTCAGAACCTACCTTACATCGAGAGCGACGATTGTCAGGCAACAGGTTAAGTGGGTGGTTTGGGGGACGGTGCTCGCTGTCGCGCCTTTTACACTGCTCTATGCTGTTGTGTACCTGTTAGGGTTGCCGACTGATCGTTGGCTCAACGACGTTGCGCTCCTGCCACTCGCGCTGATTCCGTTCGCTTTCGGATATTCGGTTCTTCGTTATCGTCTAATGGATGTTGAGCTGGTCGTACGTCGAGTGTTTGTTTATGCACTGACTACCCTGGGAATCGCGTTGCTAATCGGTGGCGTCGTTTACACAGCCGGTTTGTATGCGTTCGGATCTGATCAAAGCTTTAGCTCCGGCGAGATCACTCTGCGCGTTGTAATAGCCGTACTGGCAATGGCGGCTATCGTGATGGTGGCCGCGCCGGTGAAGAACTTTCTGCAGGAACAAGTCGATCGACTTTTCTACGGCGAGCGATATGACCTGCGCAATGGCCTGCTCGACTTCGGGCGCACGCTTTCTGCTACAACAGCCCTCGACCCACTTCTCGATTCTCTAGTTAGGCGTCTGCAGGAAGTGATGAACGTCGGCAGGATAGCCATCTTCATTGAAGATAAGCTCGCGCCTTCCGGTTATTTAGTTGTGCGTTCGCTTGGCCTGGATAACGAGGTAATTGTGCCTCCGGATTTTCGTGAGATGATTCGCGTACGCTCGGCTGAGATGGGAATCGTGCGCGTTGATGATCTTGATCTAACTACCGAAGCAACCGGCACCGTGAGACGTGTGCTTCATTATTTTGTGCCGTGTGTTGTGCGCGGTCGCATGGTCGCCGTGATTGGACTCGGCAGATCCAACGATGGTGCCCTGCTTTCGTCCGAGGACGTTGAGATCCTGCGAACTGTTTCCGGGTATGTAGCGGTGGCGATTGAGAACAGTTTGCTCTATAAAGATCAGCAGGAACGAGCAGGCGAGCTAAAGATGCTCAAGGAGTTCAACGAGTCGATCATTGAATCGATCAATGTGGGCTTGCTCGCCGTGGACCTTGATGGACGAGTCACCAGACTAAATTCCGCACTGGAGCATATCCTCGATCTTCGTCGCGATGCGGCAATCGGAAAACGCGTTGAGAGTTTGTTCTCTCCTGACTTCGCGGAAACGCTGACGCAAGTGCTTGGCAAGGGCGGATGGCGTCTTCAGGAAATCCGGAACATTTACAAACTGCATACGGCAACACTCGGCAATCGCTCACTTGTCTTGAATATCGCCCTCGCTCCTTTGCAGGATGGGCAGGGACAAACAGGGGCCCTTGTTGTGCTCGAAGACGTGACTGCGCGCATCAGCCTGGAAGAGCAACTTCAACAACGTGAGAAGCTTTCGTCGATAGGTCTTCTTGCCGCCGGCGTGGCCCATGAAGTCAACACACCGCTCACTGGTGTTTCGTCTTACACGCAGATGTTATTGGGAATGCTCGTCGAGACCGATCCGAAGCACGCCTTGCTGCAAAAGGTTCGTACACAGGCCGAGCGTGCAACAAATATCGTCAACAACCTGCTTAACTTTTCGCGTACCGGAAACGCCACTGAATTTGCTGAACTCGATATCGCTCGTGTACTTGACGACACTCTTCAATTACTCGAACCGCAGCTCCGCCGGAGTCAGATAGAAATCGTTCGCTCCTACCATCCGGATGCGACCAAGGCATTCGGCAATGCCGGTAAGCTACAACAGGTTTTCACCAATTTGATTCTGAACGCGCGCGACGCGATTCTGGATGGTGGACGAATCACGATCGAAACGAATATGGCCGATGATGGCTCGATTGTTGTCGGAATCGCAGACACAGGAATGGGAATCGCACCCGAGAACGTGGCGAAGATTTACGACCCGTTCTACACCACCAAGGGAGTTGGCCAGGGCACCGGTTTGGGATTGGCGGTAAGTTACGGAATCGTTCAGGAACATGCTGGACGCATCAGCGTTGAGAGCACGCCTGGTAGCGGAACAACTTTCCACATAACACTCCCAAGTGCTCGTGCGCGTGCGCGCCTGCAGGCCGTAGGTGATTAATCGGAAGCGAGCATCTCTCTCGTGGGCATGAGGTCTGGTCGGTACCAGGCCTTTTGTTTTATTTTGCAAACTCGCTAAACTAATCTGTTTTTAAGAACGCCACTCGTCGACACAGATCACACAGTTCGTCACGAGATACGAAGCGGTATTGAAGGGTTTCTTCTAAGTAATGAAGACTGAGAAACGCAACACTAAAAAGGGTTCGGTGCTTGTTGTCGATGATGAAGAGATCATGCGAGAAGTGCTGGAGACACTTCTTGCGACTGAAGGCTATCGCGTCGACCTTGCAAAAACCGGTGAGGAAGGTTTGGAAGCTTACGGACGCCGCGCTTTCGATGTAGTCCTCCTTGACGTTTCCATGCCTGGTATCGGCGGACTCCGAGCACTTGAAGAGTTTCTGAAGATGGATTCGGAGGCGGTGATAGTGATGATCACGGCCTACGCGACATTTGACACGGCAATCGCTGCGTGGGAACGCGGTGCGTTTGGGTGTATCAGAAAGCCTTTTCAGAACGAGCAAATTACCGCAACCATCGCGGCCGGAATAAAACGCCGGCGCAAAGAAGAGGAGCGACGCACGCTCCGACGTGCGATGAGCAAAGCCGTTGAGCGCGGCGAAATCATCGGTCGATCGGATCTGATGCAAGAGGTTTTCCGTCTCGTTGAGCAAGTCGCCCCGGCGCGTTCGACAGTGTTGATTACCGGAGAAAGCGGAACCGGAAAGGAACTCATCGCCAAGGCAATCCATGAAGCGAGTACCCGTGCGGGTCGTCCATTCGTGACCGTCAACAGTTCAAATATTCCTTCGGAGCTGCTTGAGTCAGAATTGTTTGGTCATACGCGCGGCGCTTTTACCGGCGCTATCGCGGCGAAGAAAGGACTCTTTGAGGTTGCCGACGGTGGTTCAATCTTCCTGGATGAAATCGGTGATATTCCGCCAGAGACGCAAGTGCGTTTGTTGCGCGTCATTCAGGAACGAGAGTTCACTCCGCTGGGAGACACTGCACCGCGGCGGGTCGACGTTCGCATCGTCGCCGCAACAAACATCGATCTAAAAGAGGCGGTTCGTCAGGGAAGCTTTCGCGAAGACCTTTACTATCGCCTGGCCGTGGTTCCAATCGAGTTACCCCCGTTGCGCGATCGACGAGAAGACATTCTTCCGCTCGCTCAACACTTCATCCAAAAATACAACGAAGAGAACGGACGAAGCGTTTCGGATCAAATGGTGCCTGACGTCTTGGCTTTGATGGAGTCGTATTCGTGGCCAGGCAACGTGCGCGAATTAGAAAATTCCATCGAGCGTGCCGTCGTAATCGCGCCTGGTAACGAGATAACTAAAGAATGTCTAAGACCCGAGATTAGCGATCCAAAGTCTGTGGTGTCGACTTCTCACGACGGTGCCAGTTCAGGTGCGGTCGGAGAGATTGGTCGTGGGATCAATTTCTACGAAGAGGTGCGTCGCTTTGAAATCGATCTCATCAGACGGGCGCTGGAACAAACCGGTGGTCACCAATCACGAGCAGCGCGTCTGCTTGGTATGAACGCTACGACGTTGAATTCGAAGATAAAAACTTACAACATCAACTTACGCCCCTAGTCATTTGAAGGCCAAGACTTAAGTCCAAGACGAAACGTTTCACATGATTCGACGCGATCTCGATGGTTGTCCGATAACCGCAGCGTTGCAGATGCTCGGTGATAAGTGGACGATGCTCGTTGTTCGAGAGTTAGTGGCTGGTCCGAAACGAACGATGGAGTTGCTTGCCGATCTTTATCCAATCAGTAGTCGAACTCTTCTGGGCCGCGTTCGTGACATGGAGAAAGATGGTCTTATCGTCCGCTCAATATACGGTGACAACTCAAGACACATTCAATACGCATTGACGCAAAAAGGCCGGTTGTTAGTCCCGTTGCTCGAATCGCTTCGCGAACTCGGATTGGCTTTGAAATGCAACGACTGTGAGGATCGGATGGAACGTTTGGGGGCTTATTGTTTAGCGTGTCCGTTGAATCAACACAGTCCAGAGAAGATGTTTCCCGAGCGTGAGAGGCGACCTGTTTCCACACGTCGCGAACAGGATGACTCGATAGTGTTGCTCTAACCCAAGAAGCCTCAACCCTTGTTCGGAATCATGTGTCCATCCGCTGTGATGATCGCGCGGTGATCCGACGTGATATGTTCACCATCGACTGTAATTTCTTCGCCATTCGGCATTTCCACAGGAAGGTGATCCAGAAAACGCTCAGCGTCGATCGCCGACATGCAGCCAGTGCCCGCAGCAGTAACGGCCTGCCGGTAGACTGAATCCTGAACATCTCCACAAGCGAAGACGCCCGGAACGTTCGTCGCGGTTGAGTGCCCGGATGTCTTTAGATATCCAACCTCGTCCATGTCGAGCTGTCCCTTAAACAAACCAGTATTCGGCTTGTGCCCTATGGCAACAAAGACGCCCGAGCAGGGGAAAACTCTCGCCTCGCGAGAATGTAGATTTCGAAGTCTAACACCGGTTACACCGGCTTCAGGCGTGCCCTCAATTTCTTCGACAGCAGTATCCCAGATGAATTCGATCTTCTCGTTACGAAAAGCCTTCTCCTGCATAATCTTCGACGCGCGGAGTTTGTCGCGCCGATGCACAACATAAACCTTGGCAGCATACCTTGTAAGAAACGTTGCCTCTTCCATCGCGGTATCACCGCCGCCCACTACGACGAGAGTCTTATTTCGAAATGCTGGCAACGGACCGTCACACGTGGCGCAAGCCGAGACCCCGTGGCCACCGAAGCCGTCCGGAATTTTCGCTTCACCGGGAATACCGAGCCATTTGGCTGAAGCTCCGGTTGCGATAATCAGAGTCTGCGTTACGATTGTTGGTCCGTTTGTGTAGAGCGTAAACGGTCGTTCATTGAGATCTACTTCCGTAATCCAGGTCTCCAGAAACTCTGTCCCAAATCTTTCGGCTTGCTTGCGAAACTCCTCCATTAGCTCGGGCCCCTGGATTCCCTTCTCGAAACCTGGATAGTTCTCAACCTCGGTCGTAATCATCAACTGTCCGCCCGGCACCGTCTGCTTTTCTGCATCAGGTGGCGCATCAATCAAAAGAGGTTTGAGGCTCGCACGAGCTGTGTAGATCGCCGCCGTGAGGCCTGCAGGTCCTGAGCCTATGATAACGACATCTCTTTTAAGAGTTTCATTCTCCATGAGTAAAGATCACTTCTCCTTCGAACGAGTTAAGCTCTAAGCTAAGTATTGACACGCAAATAATTGGGGTATCGACCAAGAGAGTATAGCCTTTTCGGTTGAGCGTATAGTATAACTACCAATAATTACGGTAGTCGAACCGAGGTTTTGACTTAGCTAATCTGTGTCCGGAGCCAAGGTTCTTTGAGAGATGAGTATCCGAGGAAGCGATTCGCAAACCATTGAAACGATCGCCGTCATAGGCGCAGGAACGATGGGTCATGGCATTGCCCAGGTTGCTGGTGCCTCAGGTTTCCGAGTCACACTAAGCGACGTTGACCAGGAGTCACTGACGCGCGGCATTCGCTCGATCGAGAAGAATCTTGCCAAGGGCATTCAACTCGGTAAGTTAACCGAACAAGATTCTGAACGGACTCTGCAACAGATTCGAGGAACTACAGCTCTGGAAGAGTGTGGCGACGCCCATCTCATAATCGAGGCCGCACCAGAGAAGTTGGATCTAAAGCGAAACATACTTCGTGAGCTCGAGGTCGCATCTGACCATCCATTCATTTTCGCGAGCAATACGTCGTCCCTTTCGATCACCGAGATAGCGCGCGGTTCGCGGAGTCCGGAAAACGTAATTGGAATGCACTTTTTCAACCCGGTTCACCTCATGCGTCTCGTCGAGGTTGTTGTGGGAAAAGAAACGGCTAACACTACCGTACAGACCGTCACTGATGTGGGCCGGAGAATGAGAAAAGAACCGATCATAGTGAAAGACGTACCCGGCTTTGCTTCCAGTCGACTCGGCGTTGCCCTTGGTCTCGAAGCGATGCGGATGTTGGAACAGGGAGTGGCAAGTGCGCAGGACATTGATACCGCGATGGAACTCGGTTACAACCATCCAATGGGGCCATTGAAGTTAACTGACCTGGTGGGACTTGATGTGAGACTGAACATTGCCGAGTATCTACATCGAGAGTTGGGCAGTGAATCCTTTCGACCGCCGGAGATTTTGCGTCGAATGGTTAGCGAGGGCAAACTAGGAAAGAAAACTGGGGAAGGATTTTACGATTGGAATAAAGAACAGGAAGATGCGCTTCGGGCGCGATCCTAATCAACGTGTTGTCAAACATGAGCACGCCCTACAACAATGAAGAAAGACGGTTCGCGCTACGCATGGCCTTGCGCCTGCCTATTGTAGCTTCTGGTCGGGCTGAAGACGGATCGGCGTGGAGTGAACCAACTGAGACCGACGACATTTCAACTTCCGGAGCTCTGTTTCACCTCAATCAGAAGGTGAATCGAGGAGAGCGTCTTTACCTTCGCGCACATCGCCCGGACGGTGCGCCCATTGAAGTAACAGCAATCGTCATTCGCACCGCCCCAGCAATCTACGGAACCGCGCGCGTGGGCGTCCAGATCGCGGAACCAACTGAAAGCTGGCTGCGACTCTTTGTGTCGTGGGTAGCGGATGAACAGTCTGCCAGTGGCGATCCTGAAACAAATGACCTTTGAGCTTTGTACTTGGTGCTTCTTAATTAGTTCTAGCTCAAGAGCCTCTTAAGGAACGCAGCACCAAGCTCAAAGCTCAATTCCTCAGTTTGACGATTCACCGGTCTCCTCGTACGATCCCACCGTTCTCATACAACTAACGAACAGGAAGGCAGTTGGAGCCGGAAGCTTTCAACACGCCACTCATCAATGTCTCAGAATTACGAAACTCTGCTGCTCGAAAAACAAGACCGCATCGCCATCGTCACGATCAACCGCCCTGACAAGAGAAATGCACTGAACATCAAGACTCGCGAGGAAGGTGCGGCGCTGCTCGAAGAACTCCGTACGGACGACTCGGTTGGTGTCGTTATTTTTACTGGCGCCGGCGACAAGGCTTTTATCGCAGGGGCCGATATTGCTGAATTCGCCGGGCGAACGTCGATAACACAACGCGACGTCATGATGGGCCGATCGTTGTTCACGGCGATCGACAGTTTTCCGAAACCTGTAATTGCCATGATCAATGGCTACTGCCTGGGCGGTGGATGTGAATTAGCTTTAGCATGCGACATGCGCATTGCCAGTGAGAATGCTTCTTTTGGGCAGCCGGAGATCAACCTGGGCATTATTCCCGGTGGTGGCGGAACACAGCGCCTGACTCGTCTTGTTGGCGAAGGCAAAGCAATGGAGATGATACTTACAGGCGAGATCATCGATGCCAGGAGTGCCTTCGCGATTGGCTTAGTGAATCATGTTGTTCCCGCTGACCAGTTGAAAGTGAAGACACTGGAGATTGCGAATCGAATTGCCGGCAAAGGTCCAATCGCGTTGCAGTTGGCAAAGGAAGCAGTCAAGCTCGCGTCGAGATCGAATCTCGATGAAGGATTACGTCGGGAGGTGGATCTGTTTGCGCTTTGTTTTTCGACTCAAGATAAAGACGAAGGTGTTAGTGCGTTTCTCGAAAAGCGGAAGGCTGCGTTTAGAGGGAAGTAAGAAGATTTTAGATTTCCGATTGCCAATTGCGGGCGAACATTATCTTTGATTTGGCACTCGGGTGAAATTTTGCGAACGTTTAGCAATTGGCAGTCGGCAATAACCCCATGTGGTTTTGTTCAAACTGCAGAAACGAACTGGACGACAAGTACGGCCATTGTTGGCACTGCGGAGCAAAGCGTGTAGTTGGCACCCGGCCTGCCAATCAACCAGTTGAAGTAACTGCTGTTCCCAAATTTGCTTCGTACGAAGAAATGGCAAAGGTGCCAAAACAGCAGCCGTTTATCTTTCGCCTTTTCCTTCGCCCCAATCCGTTACGTCGTCCACTCATATTCCTGGTGATGCTTGGGTTTCTCAAGTTCTTTGGCTCACCATTTCTGGGAAAGTATGGACTTTACATTGTGATTGTTGTTGGGGTGCTTGGTCTGATCGGGATTTTATGGGGTCACTTTCGGCGAGACCCAACAGAAGGAGTGGGAATAAAACTTAACTAGTTTTCCTGTCAGTAAGCCAGCGTGGTCTGGAGTATTTCTTGAAAGCATTTCTTCTAATAGTCGGCATTCTCGTCGCCACAGCGGGCGGTGTGACTCTCTATCGCGCCCTCTATGTGGAGCCGCGCACTGCGGTGGTGATTAGTGAGAGTGGTATTCGTGAGATACCAAATTACAAACGCGTGGTGGGTGGCGCGCTGATGTTGGTGTGTGGCGTCGCAGTGGCTTTCGTGGGAGTGCGAAAATATCAGAAGTAGGGTGGTCGGGCAACGGGTGTTAGGCGACGCGTATTATTTCGGTAGCATTCATCTGACACCCGTCACCCATCCTCTGATACCAATCACCTGACACGCGTCACCCAATCTGTGGCTGATTCCATCTCGCTTGACCCACTGGATACGCTACGCTACTCTTCCACTCCTCATTGACAACTCAGATTTGGGGCCGTAGCTCAGCTGGGAGAGCGCATGACTGGCAGTCATGAGGTCAGGGGTTCGATCCCCCTCGGCTCCACCAATCCTATCTGTGTGCCAGAGATCTAACTGCTAAGCCGTCGCTCCCCTTGTCTTTGGTGTCTCCTTGATAACTCCCGGAACATCTGCGGGCGCCGACATTAGCTTCACCAAGGCCATGGCAAGGCCTATCGGGATGGCCAGCAGCGTGATGCCGTAGAATCGCTCACCGGGCAGTTCACCCATATGCGGGCTGATAGTATGCACGAGGATCGATAACAGAATCGGGCCAAAACCGATCAACATACCCAACAACATCAGGTTCAGTCCCGTCGTAGAGCGCTGCTGAGAGCTTGCTTTGATGTAGCTATGAATAACTGCAATCACGGAGAGCAGTATGTAACCACCAAAAATGGTGCCAAAGCCCAGGGACAGTAACGTTGAGCGGACCGGTGTCATTAAGGGGGTTGTTATGAATATGGTTGCGACCATCACTCCGAAAGCACCCGCCACGACGTAGATTGCTTGTCGCAACCAAGTACGCCCGGCGATGATCTTTTTGGTTTTCGGATATGACAAACAGTAATCCAGCACGGCTGCAAACAGCATCGCTATCAGGAAGAATGTGGCTCCTGCTGCAAGGCGGCGTAAGACCGACGAAGCCAAGTCAGGCGTGTTGAACAACACGACGGCAAACATCAAGCTCAGGCTGCAAAACATGGTGCTCAGCCGCGTTGGATTCTTGACATAGACCAACAAGCCAAGAATGAGGAAGGCCAACCCGGTCAACGTCGCGGCGCCGAAGTTGGCAATTAGATCCACCATTGGCTGTGAGCCATACTTTAACGTAAGTGTTTCTTCAGTGGCAGCCCCACGCTTCACACTAACGCTCCCGCTGCTGTTGATAGCAGGCCGCGGTTGAGCGATCAATGAGCCCAAATCCGCTACCGCAATACCGTCGATTTTGGTTACGGTATCACCGACCTTAATACCAGCTGCTGCTGCAGGGCTATTCTCGCGGACAAGCGTTACCACCCGATCCGGACTTAGAACGTATCCGGTAAAAGGGATATTCCTTATGTCGAGCGTGCCGAGCACTCCCCAGATGAATGCTACGGCCGCGAGCAAATAGAAAAGCATCTTGTAGCGAGCGTAATCCGTTTTTTGCTCCATTGCGTGATCCTCCACTAGTAGAGTTGCGAATTTGACCTGCTAACCTATGGCCCAGCCCTTTGCTCGCGACCTAAGATAGCCAACTGCGGATGATCTGAAGATGAACCGTCGTAAACGTAAGAGTTAGGTTCGGCGGGATTGTTAACAGGGTTGGAACTGGCGAAACAAAGAAAGGTGCACCCAGGCTTGTGAGCCAGTCTATGAACTCTTTCACCGCCGGATGGCCCAAACACTACGCTTGCTTCTCGCGGAAAGTCAATCTTTTCTAGAGGTAGGATTCCGAGTGGGCTCACCTTCCTCTCTCATCCGCAAAGGCGGTATGGGAGAAGTCGTTGTGGCCAAATTGTGGCCGGATGCGTCAACAAACTACCTGCACGATTGCGTCAAAGAATGCGATCAAACGGGAAACGCTTTAAAATCCGTGCTGGCCAATCCCAAGCGTTTTCAGCATCAGTCTCTTGACTTAGGGGTTGTCAGATCATTCACGGTCACAAACTCACTTTAGGAGACCTCTCATGGGTCCTTACAGTCGGTTCAAAACCAATAGTTGCCGTGGTAAATCTAAAGTTCTACTCATCTCGTTCTTATCACCTTCACTGCAGCGACAAATATCCGCTGCAATCGTTTTGCTGTCGGTAATCTGCGCGTCCATCCACGGCTTCGCGCAAACGAAAGAACCGGACAAGCGCGGTGTTATCGTGCCGTCCGGACCAGCGCAAACTTCTGCAAATACACGCCCCACCCTGAACGATAGACCAGAGTTGATTCTCCAAACGGGACACACACAATCTGTTAATGCAGTAGCCTTCAGTCCTGACAATCGCTGGCTGGCCTCAGGTGCTAAAGACAACGTTATAAAAATTTGGGACCTCACCAACGGAAATGTTTTACGAACCTTGTATGGTCATTCGAGCAATATTAATGCCCTCGCCGTGAGTGACGACGGACAGTTGTTAGCATCAGGGAGTGGGAATGTTAAAGACGATCGGGATTTGGGGATCTTTATTAAAGGCGGCGTGGTTGGTGGGGAAGACAACACCGTTAGGATTTGGAACGTTCAGACGGGGCGAGAGTTGCAGGTTCTACGCGGTCATGAACTGCCTGTTGGGGGCGTTGCTTTCAGTCACGACGGGCGCTTTCTAACAAGTGTAAGCGGCGATTCAGTAAAAATGTGGGACCTCGCAGCGGGCACTGAGTTAGGTTCTCAGAATACAAAGTATGAGAAGAGCGGTGGGGAAAAGGTTGGTTCATTGTCAGTTTTCGGCGCAAGCAAGGGGGAGAAACAGCAGCAGCAACGATTCAAGAATTTCAGACAGTCAGCATCGAAAATCGCTGTTAGTGCAAACGGGCAAGCTGCCGCCATCGGACAACCAGATAAAGCAATCAAGATTTACGAGGCGCAAAGTGGACGCGAGATGCGGGAATTAGCATTCAAGGCGAGCCCGCAGGCCGAAAACTCAAGCCTCGCATTTAGCGCGGATGCAACTCTTGTTGCTTTCGCCAAAACGAGTGAATCAGTTTGCGTCCAGGAGGCTGTCACTGGACGCGAACGTTATTGCGTCAACACCGGGTCCAGCAAAACACCGCAGCGAGTTCAATTTAGCAGCGACGGCCGATTCCTTGTAACGGCTACCGCTAACAGTGCGGCGTTGAAGTTGTGGGACGCCACGACTGGTCAATTAATCCGCGAGCTAAATACTCCTGGTGATCCGGCAGCGAATTTTCGCGTAATTAGCCTTAGTCGCGACGGCAGTCTGATAGCTGGTGTCGCGCCGGGAGCCAAAGCGATCCGGATTTTTGCGACTACCACAGGGAGCGAGATCCGCTCTTTGAAAACCCCCGGAATAGATCCGGATTCGTCTTTCAAGCAAGCGGCTTTCATCAAGTCGATCGATTCTAAGACGATGTCCATCCTTCAGAAGCGGGATATCACTACTCCAGAAGAAATGATTGAAGCGGTCGAAGCAATGGCCACTCTGTCCAGTGACAAGTTTCAGGCTGGCCGCGCAGTAAGCTTTAGTCCCGACGGGCGCTTCCTTATTTCGCGACAGATGGTCTTAAAGAATCTAGTAACAGAGGTCTGGGATTCTCAGACGGGTATGCTCGTCAGTGCTCCGGATCAGGCCACAATGAAAGATCGGGCCAAGCCTTTTTATAGCCCGGACGGTCGGTTCAGAGTCGCGCCTTATTTTGCGAATCAACACCTGAACGACTTCTCACCAGCATCGATTTTTGTTCCTGTCGCCAACGCGTTCAAAGACGCATATAAGCAAAGAGTAGATTTGTACGATGGACAATCAGACAAACGTCTTTACGAGTTGGATGGAGGCAAGGCGCCCGATATGGGCATCGTGCCGGCGGCTGGTTTCAGTGTCGACGGTAAGCTAATTGCCATTACTGGTTTTGAAAAGGAGGAGCGCTCAATACTCATCTATGAGACGGAGAAGGGACGCAAAGTTAACACTTTTCCCATCAATGATGACGAAAAGAGTGGTCCCGTAACGACTCTTTGCATAAGCGCCGACACGCGCTTTCTGGCTGCGGGATACGCGACGAAGATCGACATATTTGAAGTAGCGTCCGGTAAGACTATTCGTACGTTGCCACATGCGGGCCGCGTAGTTTCACTCAGCTTTAGTCCTGACGGTCGGTTTCTTGTGGCCCTCGGCGGAAACAATGATAAGGAGGTTTGGGAGACTTCGACGGGAGAAAAGCTTGCGACGCTGGTAAATCTCGGCGCTATTAACAAAAGCGGCAACGATTGGTTAGTTGTTACACCCGATGGGCTATTTGATGGTTCACCCGCTGCATTTCGACAGATTCTTTGGCAGTTTGGAGGCAATACGTTTGACGTAACGCCCGCCGAAACTTTTTTCAACGAATTCTATTATCCCGGACTGCTTGCAGAGGTTATGACCGGGAAGAAACCTCATGCGCCAAAAAATATTTCGCAACTCGATCGACGACAACCAGACCTGAAATTGCTGACTAAAGACGCGCAGACTGGACGGGAAAGTATTTCAGAACGCCACTTGATGGTGAAGATCGAAGTAGCTGAGAAACAAGCTGACAAAGATCATAATGCAGGGAGTGGAGCACGGGACGTACGTCTATTCCGCAATGGTGCATTGGTAAAGGTTTGGCGGGGCGATGTGCTGAGAGGCCAACCTTCGACAAAGCTGGAAGCGAACCTGAGCATCGTTGCCGGCGAAAACCGTCTGTCAGCTTACGCATTCAATCGCGATAACATCAAAAGCATGGACGCTACACTGAATCTCACCGGCGCAAGTAGCCTGACACGGAAGGGTACTGCTTACGTGCTCACAATAGGCATTAACGCTTATTCCAATGAGCAATACAACCTCAAGTACGGCGTGGCAGACGCCGCAGCATTTGGCGAAGAGGTGCAACGCCAACAGCAGCAGATTGCGAACTATTCGCATATTGAAGTTGTGTCGCTGATGGATGATCGGGCCAAGAAAACAACTATTTTGTCGGCCCTGCGACGTCTCGCAGGAGTTGAAGAAGGAGCGGTCACCGATGAGCCTGCACTGCGGAACTTGAAGGCCACCGAGCCTGAGGATGCAGTTTTCATTTACTTCGCAGGACACGGAACTGCTCAGGGCCAACGCTTCTATCTGATTCCACACGACCTGGGTTATACCGGAGAACGTACTGAACTCGATGCCCCGGGTTTGCAAACGATTCTCGAACACAGCATCTCGGATGAGGAATTAGAGCGGGCAGTTGAAGGCATAGATGCAGATAAATTATTGATGGTTATTGATGCGTGCAATTCCGGGCAAGCACTCGAAGCTGAAGAACGGCGGCGCGGTCCGATGAACTCAAAAGGCTTGGCCCAACTGGCCTACGAGAAGGGGATGTATATTCTGGCGGCAGCACAGAGTTATCAGGCCGCTCAGGAGGTATCGCAACTTGGACATGGATTGTTGACTTACGCCCTTGTCGAAGAAGGGTTGAAGCAGGGCGCAGCAGATAGCGATCCCAAAGATGGACAAATCGTAGTGCGAGAATGGTTCGACTATGCAACGACACGCGTACCCAACATGCAGCTTGAGAAGTTGAAGGCCGCGCGTGATCTAGGTATAGCTCTTTCCTTCGCCGAAGCTGACGCCAAGCCGATTTCAGCCGCTTCCTCCCCT